>JAYUDQ010000052.1:0-2712 GCA_043739745.1 Acidimicrobiia bacterium
ATTGCGCGGGCGCTCGTGCGAAAGCCCGAGATCTACCTGTTCGACGACTCGTTCTCGGCGCTCGACCTCGCCACCGACGCAAGGCTGCGTGCTGCGCTCGTGCCGTTCACCGCTGGAGCGACCATGGTGATCGTGGCGCAACGTGTCTCGACGATCGCCGGCGCAGACCAGATCCTCGTACTCGAAGACGGCCAGACCGTCGGCCTCGGCACCCACTCCGAGCTGCTCGAGAACTGTCCGACCTATGCCGAGATCGTCGCCTCGCAGATGGCACAGCAGGAGGTGGCGGCATGACAAATGCGACGCAGGCGCCCCCCGCCGGTGCGAGCCCACTGCTTCCCGAGGACGGCGCTCCGGTCAAGCCGCCGCCGCCGGCCCTCAGTGGGGGACCGCGCTTCGGCAACGCAGGGATGCCGGCCGAGAAGTCGAAGGACTTCGGCAAGTCGGTCCGGCGACTCCTCGAACGGCTCCGACCCGAGCAGACGCGCGTGATCGGCGTGCTGCTGATGGCCTTCACCAGCGTCACCCTCGTGGTCCTCGGCCCGAAGATCCTCGGCCACGCCACCGACCTCGTGTTCAAGGGCATACGCAGCAAGGACGGCATCGACTTCGGCGCGCTCCATCGCGTGCTGTTCCTCGCCGTGGGCACGTACTTGACGTCGTCGGCGCTGCAATTCCTGCAGGGTTACACGCTCGCCGGCATCGTGCAGCGGACGATGTACCGGATGCGAGCGGACGTCGAGGACAAGCTCGGCCGGCTGCCGCTCAGCTATGTCGACCGCCAGCCCCGCGGCGACCTCCTGAGCCGTGTCACCAACGACATCGACAACATCTCGCAGAGCCTCCAGCAGACCCTCAGCCAGATGCTCACTTCGGTGCTGTCGATCACCGGCGTCGTGGTCATGATGCTGATCATCTCGCCCGTGCTCGCGATCGTCGCCGTGCTCACGATCCCGGCGTCGATGTTCGTGATCAAGCAGATCGCGAAGCGGGCCAGGGGCCGGTTCATGGCGCAGTGGAAGCACACCGGCATGCTCAACGCGCAGGTCGAAGAGGCCTTCACCGGTCATGCCATCGTGAAGGCGTTCGGCCGCCAGCGTGAGGTCGAAGCCAAGTTCAAGGCCACGAACGAGGTGCTGTACGAGGCCAGCTTCGGCGCGCAGTTCGTGTCGGGCTGCATCCAGCCGGCGATGATGTTCCTCGGCAACCTGAACTTCGTGGCCATTGCCGTGATCGGCGGTCTGCGCGTGTCGTCGGGGGCGATGTCGCTCGGCGATGTGCAGGCCTTCATCCAGTACTCCCGCCAGTTCACGCAGCCGCTCACGCAGTTCGCGTCGATGATGAACGTGCTCCAGTCGGGCATCGCATCGGCCGAACGGGTCTTCGAGTTCCTCGACGCGCCCGAGCAGTCGCCGGACGATCCGAACCCGCTCGTGGACCCGGCGCCACGCGGCCGTGTCGAGTTCGACCACGTGTCGTTCTCCTACGACCCGGACCGTCCGCTGATCACGGATCTGTCGCTGGTGGCCGAACCGGGTCGAACCGTCGCCATCGTCGGCCCGACCGGTGCCGGCAAGACCACGCTCGTGAACCTGATCATGCGCTTCTACGAGCTTGACGAGGGGCAGATCCGCATCGACGGGAACGACATCGCAAAGCTCCGTCGGCGCGACCTGCGCGCCAACATCGGCATGGTGTTGCAGGACACGTGGCTGTTCGGCGGCACGATTCGCCAGAACATCGCCTACGGAAACCTCGAAGCAACACCGGAGCAGATCATGGCGGCGGCCAAGGCGACCTACGTCGACCGATTCGTGCATTCGCTCCCCGACGGTTACGACACGATCGTCGACGACGAGGGCGGCAGCGTCAGTGCCGGCGAGAAGCAGCTCCTCACGATCGCCCGAGCATTTCTCGCCAACCCGGCCATCCTCATCCTCGACGAGGCCACCAGCTCTGTCGACACCCGCACCGAAGTCCTCATCCAGCGGGCCATGGCCGCGTTGCGGTCGAACCGCACGAGCTTCGTGATCGCGCATCGACTGAGCACCATCCGCGACGCCGACACCATCCTCGTGATGGACGGCGGGCGGATCGTCGAGCAGGGGAACCATGCCGCGCTGCTGGCATCGCAGGGGGCGTACTACAACCTCTACAACGCGCAGTTCGCCGGCGCCGCCGCCGACATTGCCTAAATCGGGCCGATTGCGCCGATTGCGCCGATTGCGCCGATTGCGCCGATTGCGCCGAGGATGTGATCACACAGCGCCATCGTGGCCACATTGTCCGGTGCGGAACTGGCCGGCTCCGACCCGGTGACGACGCAGCGCAGGAAGTGCTCGACCTCGCCGACGAACCCCCGAAGGTAGAGGTCGCGCGCGCCACCTGAAATCGGTGAACTGACGGCTTCGATGATGGTCGTCTCCTCGTCGAGCGTCTGCCAGCGTGGGGAACCGGCAGCGACAGGCCGGTCGTGGTGGTAGCTGACACGCTGGAGGTTCTCCGCCTTCGCAAAGCCGTTGCGCCCGGTGACCGTGAGCTCCTCGTGCTCACGGCCCCACGACGGGGCGCTGGCGAAGCTCATCGAACCGACGACGCCGCTCTCGAACTGCAGCGCGACGCTCATGGCGATGTCGGCACCCCGTGAGTTGCGAAACCCGCGCACATCAGTCGCTTCACCGAACAACGCCCGCAGCAGATCGACGATGTGGA
>JAYUDQ010000053.1:0-2710 GCA_043739745.1 Acidimicrobiia bacterium
GCGTGCGCATGCTCTGCGTACGTATGCGCGGCGAGTCGTATCAGGCGTCGAAGCCGATGTGCAGGTGATCGTCGTGGCTGCTGTCGGTGAAGCCGATGGGGCCGTCGCCATCGGTGTCGACCGGGCCACCGAGCTCGGTCGGCCGGATGCTGTCCGGCATGGCCAACGCCTGGGCGAGCACATCGAGGGCGCCCGGATTGGCGATGCTGACCGGCTGACCATCGACGCGGCCGATGTCCGCGGCCCGACCGACGATGTGATTCGAGACACGATCGGTGCCCTTGACGAACTGGCTGTGGCCGCTGCGCAGCACCGTGACGGAGATGGTATGGCCCTTGGCCAGTTTTTGCAGCACCGTGAGCAGTCGGCGGTCGATACCGCCCTCGATCAAATCGGCTCGGGCCCGGTCGGTCAGGGTGATGCGCGGGTTGGCGAGGACGTCTGCAGCGGTCGCAAGACCGGCCACGACGGCCGTCCGGCCCTTACCGGGGACCGTCGTCGGCACGGCGATGGTGCCGGCGCTGACCGCCGACTCGACTCTCGTCGGGGTCGCCGCGGGCGAGGTGTCCGCGGTCGATGCTGACGCGACAGCGGCTTTGACCACGGGCCGTTCGTCTGCGCGCGCAGGACCTGAAACCGTGGCGGACAGCGCTACTCCGGCGAATAGGCTCGCGGCGGCAATTCTGGCGCGACCATGAGCGCCGGGGGGTCGTCGGGAGTGCGGGGGAGCGATCAGCATCGGAGAGAACATCGGCACGAAACGACCAGAACTGAAGGTCCGTTCGTCTCTGAACTTCGACACCCGATCGGGGCGTCGGCGTGGCCACGGCTTGCGGCTGTTCGGGACCTTAGCCGCCGCCGTCCTGTCAGTGGTGGCGCGGACGAGCTGCACCCGTAGGAACAACGCTTCGGCGGGCTGGGCGCAACGATGAGATCGACGATCGAAATGGCGCAGCAGATCCGTCTCCGGATCCGCGAAGTGCGGGCGAATCAGCTGGTCAGCGCCCTGGTCCTACGGACGTTCGTCTCACTGTTCCCGCTTCTGCTCGTGGCCATCGCCGCGCTGGGCTTCGTTGCCGCCCACCGCCACGGCAGCGAAGACATCGCGGCCCGGCTGATTGCGAACCTGAAGCTCAAGGGTGATGTGGCCGACCTGGTGAAATCGAACCTCGAATCTGCGAAGTCGAGCCGCAACGCCGCGTCGGTCGTCGGCCTCGCCAGCCTGCTGGTGTCGGGCCTTGGCGTCGTCGGCGCGATAGCGCAGGCGTGTGACGCGGTGTGGCAGGTGCCGCAGCGGGGTCTGAAAGACAAGGCGCTCGGCGTCGTGTGGCTCCTCGGCGCGGCTGTCGTGATCGCTGGATCGGTGGGTGCGGTCGCGCTTGTGAAGATCATCCCCTTCGGCCCCCTGGGCGTGCTCGTCGGGTTCTTGGCCGGTGGTGCGACGGGGGCGCTGCTGTTCTGGTGGACGCAGGTCGCGTTCACGAACATCCGTGTCCCGCGACGGGCGTTCGTGCCGGGGGCGATCGTCGGCGGGATCGGTCTGTCGCTGTTCCAACTCTTCGGCGCGTTCATCGTGGTCCGGTTGGTGAGGAACGCCTCGCAGCTCTACGCCTCGTTGGCGGCGGTCTTCGCGCTCCTGAGTTTTCTTTCGCTGTTCGCATGGCTGCTCGTGCTGTCGATAGTTGTCAATGTCGTCCTGTGGGAACGCGAGCACGGCACGGTGCAACTTGCGATCGCGGCACCAGCTCTGCCTCGGGGTACGTGGGCGGTCGCCGAGCGAGGTGGTCAACGACCGCTCATCAAACGCAAGCAGCCGCTGCTCTCCCGGTTCCGAAACCGCTGATCATCTGCTGCGGCCATCGGGTCCCCTCGATTCGACCGGGGCAGGATTCGTGGCAGCATTCGCGGTGTGACGATGCGCACGGGGTGCAAGCACTACGAAACCCGCAGCTATGCAACGGGCGAGACGGTCCGCAAGTGCAATCTCGATCTCGCTCCCGAGGCGCCGTGGCGTTGCCCGGACGGCTGTACGGCCTTCGAGATGCGGTTGGCCGATGTGAACTGGCAGCACGGAACGCTGATCACGCCCCCGACCCCACCGGAGCCGCCCGGGCTTGGCGACGGTTCGGTCGCTGCGCTTCTCGACGAAGCCGAGGACGTGATCAACGCCGCACTGCCTGCGGCGCTGGCGGAGGTCCGGCGAGGCGATTCGGACGAGGGTGGCGATCCTTGGTGGCGTCGGTTCGGCTTCGGGAAGCGGCGCTGACGGGCTGAGTGGCTGTCGGCGGCCGTTGTTCGCGTCCCCGATCAACTCACTTGACGGTGAAGTCGCCACCTTCGGAGAACGAGAAGTCCCCACCGTTGCCGAACTTCAGGTCGCCCGAGTCCACAGCTCCACTGTCGCTGCCGATCGCCGTCGTCGGCGTCGTCTCCGATACGACGGTGGCCGGTGCCGGTGCCGTGGTCTTGGATTTCGTCTGGAGGAAGGTGTAGCCGCCGAGCAGTAGGCCGAGCGCGAGCGATGTACCCGCGAGGATCCGGATGGTTCTGGCCCGGCGGGGGTTCTCGGCAGGAACGGACGCTGACGGGTCGACCTTCGCAAACAGTGTCCCCAGGTGCTTGCGGGGGGAAACCGGTGCGGCATTCGGATTGTCGCTGTGGTCGGCGACTACCCCGTCGTGCGCTGTCGCGGCTGCGCTCACGTCGGCTG
>JAYUDQ010000054.1:0-2705 GCA_043739745.1 Acidimicrobiia bacterium
GCATTCGGCGACGTTGCAGTGATCGTGATCGATGTGGCGGCCTGCGCGAACGGGAAGCGGCGCTCGGACCACAGCAGCGCCCCCCGTCGGGCGATGTACGCGCCGGTGTCGACCGTGCCAACTGGCGTCACAACGAGTGACACATCTTTGATCCAGCTCGTTGTCGTGCCGCTGCGGGCCACCAGCTGGAGCGTGACCGGGCCGACACCTACTCGCGTGTCGGCCGGATCGACCAGCACCCGCATCACGAGCTCGCTCCCGCTCCCGACTAGCGACGCCGGAACAGGCACTGTGAGCGCAGCGCCAGGGCTGTTCCAGGTGAGTTCGAGGCCCGACGGCCAACCCACGAGGTCCTCCAGTTCGAGCCGATGGCATGGTTCGGTGCCGGGCGCCCGGTAGGGGGCATAGCGGCCGCCAGGGCACCATTGCGGTGTGAAGCCGGCTGTGGGCACCGGGAGTCCGAGCTTCGGGAGCAGCGAGGCGCGCAGGGCGGTCGGGTCGATGTGCACGATGCGGATGCCCGCTTCCAGTTGATCATCTGCGCGCAGACGATTGAAGGCCTGCGCGCCACTGCCGTCTGCTGTTGCGCCGAGCGTGGCGCGGGCGAGATCGGGTACCAGCTCGGCGAGCGTCCGGCGCTGGATGACCGGATCGAGACGATCGGTCGCCGCGCACCCGGGGCGTGACGGGGGGACGGACTCGGGGCTGAGGCGGTCATTTGTCGCGTTGTGCGCGGCGCGGTCGAGCATGATCAGCGCCACCGGCTTGCTGCGGCGTTTGACGTCGAGCGAGGGAGTGACGAAGCGGCCGCCATCGACGCCGGTGTCGCCGTCGCAGGTGCCGATGACGACCGCGGTCGGCACATCGGCGAGCAGCGTCGGGTCGACCGAGTCCGCACTCGGCGCGAGTAGTACGAGGCCGCTCACGACCCGGCTGACCTTCGGGTTCCCGGTGGGTCGGCCGAGGACGGCGACGAGCGCGGCACCGCGGGAGTGGCCGACCATCACGATGTGCGTGAGGTCGACCTCAGTCGCCCGCACTCCGAGCGATCCGGAGCCGGCGGCCAAGGCCTTGAGATCCCGGTCCACCTCGGCCGCCGCCACGGCCCCGAAGGCGCGGGTGCCGTTGTCGTTCGCGATGGCGAACTCGTCGTTGATGCCCGGCGCGATGGCGACGAATCCACGGGCTGCCAGCGCGTCGGTCAGGTAGGCGAGGCCCTCATGGTTCGGAACCTCGGTGCCCGGAGGACATGGCCAGGCCCGTTCATTTCCGTTGACCTTGCAGAAGGCGTGCGCGCCGTGCAGCACGATCGCCAAGGGGTACGGCCCGGGGCCGTCCGATGGCGACGAGACGACGCCCCACCATCGCGTCGACGGCGACCCGGCGACGCCGACGAGCGGGGCCGATCCGAGGTCATAGATGGCGGTGGTGATGGCATGCCTCGTGTCGGCCATGGTGAAGGGCGGCCTGGTCGTGGTTGCGGGAGTCGTGGTTGCAGGAGTCGTGGCGGGGGCTGCGGTCGCCGTGCGCTTCGTGGTGGGAACGGAAGTGGTCGTGGCCGGAGCGGCTGACCCGGACCCCGCGCCGCACGCTGCTGCGGCGGCGGCGATGGCGAGCAGCATGCCGGCCGCGCCCACGATCCTCACCCTCCGGTCCTTACTCCAGTGCGCCGGCGATGAGCAGCTCGGCGAACCGCTCGTCGTCGTAGCCGAGGATGTCGGTGAGCACCTGGTGCGTATGTTCGCCGATGATCGGCCCCGGCCAGGCGGGGTACCCGGGTGTCGCCGAGAACTGGGTCCGAGTCCCCTCAATGGTGATCGTTCCG
This sequence comes from Acidimicrobiia bacterium, assembly GCA_043739745.1. Lineage (GTDB taxonomy): Bacteria > Actinomycetota > Acidimicrobiia > Acidimicrobiales > JANYDT01 > JAYUDQ01. The sequence goes on from JAYUDQ010000054.1 coordinate 1,826, forward strand.
AGCTCGGGATGGGGCATCTCGACGAAGTGCTTGCGATGTACGAGCTGTGGGTCGACCAGGCACTCGGGCGAGTTCTGGACCGGATGCGACGGGACGCCCACGGCCTGCAGCTCGACCGTCGCTGCGTCCATGTCCCGCACGCACGTCCATGCCGTGATGTCCACATCGCGTAAACCCCCGACCAACTCCGACAACGCCGCCCGCTGCGAATCGTTCTCACAGGCGATCGCGATCCAGCGCTCGTCGCCTCTTGCGGGGAACACGCCATGCGGATGGAGGTTGAGGTCGGCCGTGCCGGTGCGCGGCCACACCCGCCCATTGACGGTGTAGTCGAGCACGGCGGGTGCAAGCGTTTGGATCGCTCCTTCGGCCTGCGCGAAGTCGAGGTACTGCCCCTCACCGGTGCGGCGCTGATGGTCGATCGCGGCCACGAGTAGCGCGGTCGAGAACCGCGGCGCGATGTAGTCCGTGTATGCGCCGTACGGTCCGCACGGCGCACGGTCGGGCCAGCCGGTGATGGCGGAGAATCCGGACAGCGCGCTGGCCATCGTCCCGTAGCCGGCCATGATGGACAGCGGGCCGGTCTGGCCGAACAGGCAGCTCGACATCATCACGATGCGGGGGTTCACGGCCCGCAACGATTCGTAGTCGAACCCCCACTTGCGCATCGCCTTGGGCGAGAACGATTCGAGAACGACGTCGGCCCAGCGGACGAGATCGAGGATGGCGGCGCGTCCTTCCTCCGTGGCGATATCGATGGCGACGCCCAGCTTCCCGGCGTTCATGCTTGCGAACAGTGCGGAGTTCTCGGCCCCCGACACGTCGTTCTTGAACGGCTGCAGCGTCCTGGCCGTCTCGACGTGCTTGGCCGATTCGATGC
>JAYUDQ010000055.1:0-2700 GCA_043739745.1 Acidimicrobiia bacterium
GCCGCCACACACCCGGCTGGGTCCGGCGGACGAGTTCGGCCAACGCAACATCGTCGCCCTCGACGGCCGCCTCGACCAGCCTGAGCAGCGGATCGGTCGAAGGCACGCAAGCCATACTGGCTGGTCGACCAGAATGAATCAATTCAGCGGGAACCCGACACGCCCAAGCGACGACTTCAACAACATGACATGCGAGCGATGGCACGACGCCATCTCGGCGATAGTCGACAGCGAACAACCAGATGTCGAGCAACGCCTGGTCGAAGGCCACCTCGCACGCTGCCCGTCGTGTCGCAGCTTTCAAGCCTTCGCCGAACAGGCCCGTCACCACGCCCGCGTCCAACCGGCCGCTTCGATCCCAGATCTTTCCAGGCGCGTCGTCAGGCTCAACGCGCTCGCCGATCGGGCCAGCCGGTGGCGTCTTGCCAGGGCGATGCTGGCCGTCGTCGCGGTGGAGATCATCGCGTTCGCGCTGCCCGCCCTCGTGTTCGGCGAAGAGCACGCCACCTCTACGCACTCGGCACGACACCTCGGCGCGTTCAGCGTCGCCTACGGCGTGTGCCTACTCGTCGTCGTCGTCAGGCCAGCGCGAGCCAGGACGGTGCTGCCCGCCGCGGCGGTATTGGCCGGCGCGCTGCTGATCACCGCGGTGACCGATCTCGCCAACCGCGAGATCCCCCTGTTCGGAGAGGCCGGCCATCTCCCAGAACTGATCAGCGTGCCACTGGTGTGGCTGCTCGCCGTTCCATCCTTACGCCGTCCTCGTCGTTTCTGGGCGGGAAGCGGCCTCCCGCCGAAACTACACGCGGTCGACGACGATCGCCGCGCCGGCTGAGCTCTCCCGCTGGATTCCACGGTCGTCTGTCCTGCGCATGTCCCGTCGCCGAACGCCATTGCCACCATCGATTTTCCCACTCCTCGATCCTCGACATCAGACACAGGAGCACCGCTGTTCTTGGCGTGGCGTGGTGCGCCCTGGGTCCTCGCCTTCCGGACAAGCACTGGCTCGCAGACATGGTTACTGAACACCGGTGATCCGCACCGAAGACCTGGTCCAACGCTGCCGACTCGATCCAGGTGGTCGGAGGGCGACCCGGCACGACCCTAGCGGGGCGATGGAAATGGCGCTCGGTGGCTTGCTGTACAGTCCTCGTTGCGGACGCGACGCGTCCGTAGACGGGGGCAAGACGTGGTGAACATGGACAAGAATTCTGATACTTCGCCGGGGGAAGATGCTCCCCTGGATCCTGCCCAGATCATGCAGGTCGGCATGGGGTTCTGGCCTTCCAAGACGCTCCTTTCGGCCGTCGAGCTTGGACTGTTCACCACGCTGGGTTCGGACGCACTGACCGGCCAGGAGATCGCGGAGCGCCACGACCTGCGATCTCGTGGCGTTTACGACTTTCTCGATGGCCTTGTGTCGCTTCACCTCCTCGACCGGGACGGAGATGGCGAATCAGCCGCCTACCGCAACACTCCCGAAACCGGGTTGTTCCTCAACAAGACCAGCCCTGCCTACATCGGCGGAATCCTCGAAATGGCCAACGCGCGCCTGTACGGCTTTTGGGGTGGGCTGACGGACGCGCTCCGCACCGGCAGCCCGCAGAACGAGATCAAGTCAACCGGCCAGTCGATGTTCGAAGAGCTCTACCGTGAACCCGACCGACTCGAACAGTTCATGCGCGCCATGTCGGGCATCCAGGTCGGCAACTTCCACGCCCTCGCTGAGAAGTTTGACTTCGCCCGCTACCAAACGGTGTGTGACCTCGGCGGCGCCACCGGCCGTCTGTCGATCGTCCTCGCGCAGCGCCATCCCCACCTTCGCTGCACTTCCTTCGACATGCCGGTCGTCGAGCCGATCGCCACCCGCACGATCAAGGAGGCGGGCATACAGGATCGGGTGACCACCGCGTCTGGCGATTTTTTCGGGGACCCCCTTCCCAAGGCCGACGTGATCACGATGGGGCTCATCCTGCACGACTGGAACCTCGAGCGCAAGCTCCTGCTCATCCGTGCAGCGTTCGAAGCACTGAACCCCGGCGGCGCCTTGGTTGTCATCGAAAACCTCATCGATGACGACCGGCGGGAGAACGTGTTCGGTCTGATGATGAGCCTGAACATGCTGATCGAATTCGGCGACGCCTTCGACTTCACCGGCGCCGACCTCAGGGGCTGGTGCGAACAGGTGGGCTTCAAGAGATTCGAGGTGTTACCTCTCGCTGGACCGACCAGCGCCGGCATCGCCTACAAATGACCTTCCAACGGCAGAGCCGGCACCTGCTGCCTCCGAGCGGCTGGCTGGCCTGCCGCCCGCGCGGGCTGCGCGCTGACTTCGTGGGCAGCGCGATCTATGTTTGCGACGACTTCGGAGCGGACGGGTTCGACCGGTGGCTCACCTCGATCAGCATGTCCGCCCCGGCGTGGGGTGCCCCATGGAACAACACCCCGAACTCGCCCGCGTTGAACACGAACACGCTCAACGGCGTGAGCGCAGTGACGGTCGCATTGCGCGCACTGTGCTCGAGGAGTGCCTTCTCGCCGACGAAGCTGCCCCGCCCGAGGGTCGCCACCCGGCTGCCGTCGACATCGACGGCCACCTCTCCCTCGATGATCACGAAGAACTCGACGCCGATGGAACCCTGACGGCACAAGACCTTCCCCGCCGGCAGGTCCAAACCAGTGCAAGCCGACGCGATTGCG
>JAYUDQ010000056.1:0-7017 GCA_043739745.1 Acidimicrobiia bacterium
TGCGCTGGTGCAAGGAAGCGGAGCCATCGACCACGCGTCGCCCCGTGCGGCGGCCCTGCAGGTCGAACAATTCGAGCAGCGCGTTCGCCGCTAGCGGGAGCGTAACGTCGAATACGAGCGGAGTTGCCCGCGAGCTCGTTACGTCACGAAGGGCCAGCATGAGCGGGTGGAGTGGAAGGGGCGAAGCCGTTTGTTGATCCACCGGAGCCGCTGCAGCCGGCCGAGCCGGTGGATCGAGGGTGCATCCGAGCACATACACGTTTGTCACGCGCCAACTGGTTGGACTCATGGAGCGCAGTTCGATAGTCACCGCTGCGCGCTCGGAATACACATGACTGCCGTCGTCGACGGTCAGCGTGAATGGCGCAGGGTCCATGATCAGCTCGAATCGCTGCCCTTGAGGTGACGGCTCGCGTGCCCGCAGCGAATAGTTCGTCACCTGAGGCGACGCGATGCTGACGCCGTGCGCCTCGGGTACCGCGTAAGGCGGAGAGCATCCGGGCGCGATCCACCACGCTCCGACGGTCGCATCCATTACGCCATTCGGAACGACTTCAATCCCGCTCCATGTGCTGTCGGCGAAGAATATGAGGCCCCCGCCCTCGAAGCTATCGATCTTGAGCGGCAGCCTGTCGCATCCCCCAAGGGCTTGGAGTGACCAGCCGATCGCGGATTGTGCCGATGGCGACGGGGCTTGCCCCACGAACTGGATGTTCACGCCCGCCCGAATGGGCGGCTCGGGCGCAGTGGACCCTGCGAGGCAAATGGTTGGGAACAGGAGCATGAGCCCGAGCGCAATCACTCTGCGGTCCCTGCGACTCCGACGCACGGCAATGGACATGCAGGCCTCCCGGGGGAATCACGGTTCGCGGGGACGGAGGCGGCCCAAACGCGTCGCCCAGTCGGAATTGCGTGATCACTGGAAACTTGGTGCCGGAGGGGGGGGTCGAACCCCCACGCCCCTTTCGAGACTCCGGATTTTGAGTCGTCCCGAGGGGGTGGTACTGGAGGGTACCAACGGCCACAACTGACCATCAACGGCCATCATCGGCGATACCGATTGTGTCCTCCAGTACCGTTTGAAACCGATGGTGTCGGATGGTTCGAGCACAGTTTGAGCACACTCGAGCCCGGCACGGGGCAGTGGCGGAGACGCTCGCATCGGTGTTGCCACCCCAGACCGGCCGGCACGTATCCGCTGTCTACTCCATGCTCCGCGCAAGGGAGATGAACCCGCCGGAGCAGTTCAGGGGTAAGATCGACATGAGTCGCCCGCAGTTCGCCTCGTACGGCCCTCGGTAAACTGTCAGGAGCAGAGCATGAGACGACGGGTGGCGGCGCTGGGCACGATACTGGTCTTGTTCGATGCGTCTTGCGCCCTGGCGCATGAGCACGGCTCAATCCGTATCGCCCTGAACTCCGGCATTGCCGCTTCCACGGCGTCCGAGGAGTACGGCGGGCTGATGGTGCTTCCCGGCAAGGCGATTGCTGTCGGGGGTGGATTCGCCATCGCATTGGCCGGGCCCCTGTGGGGCATTGGAGACGTGAGCTATTTTCGAATCGGCAGCGGACAGTTCTGGGGACGAACGTTTGGGATGGACCCCAGCATGGACCGGTCCGCTGCTGTCACCGCCATGGGCGGTGTGGAGCTTGCCGCACGCGATCAGGATAGGCTTGCGCCATTCGTGTTGGGTTCGCTCGGCGTCGGGCACGTCTCGATCGGGGACATGATCACTAATCAAGGGACAGGGGCGGCGTGGAGTGAGAGCACTAAGCCCATGACCGCTCCTGCATTCGCGTTGGGCTTCGGGCTTCGCACGGCCGCGACGTCCTCCGGGCTGAATGCGAGCTTTGGCATCCGCTGGGTGAGCATCCGCATGGACGACAGGCCCATGAACATCGTTCCATTCACCGTCGGCATCGCGTTCTAGGCAACAATCGCGCTGCGGACCTGGATGCTCAAGCTGCGGCTGAATGACCGCTCGGACCAGATGCCGACCCATCCCAGGGCAATGGACCCGGTCGGATTGGGCGAGACTGCGAGCCAGAGTGCCGTGGTGGCATACCTCGATGGGGGCCGGGCCGACGGATACTTTGATCTTTAGGTCCAGAAATTCAACAACGTCGGGAGTGCATTATGGACTCGGGACGGCGTGCTGAGGGGATCGCTTGCTGCAGGACCGGGTGGTACGATCTAGCCTGTCCGCGAGCCGCTAAGGAAATCGTCACGGAGATCCTGCTATGCTGACCCTCTCGCGCCGATTCGCGGTGTTGTTCGGGTTCGCGACTGTTCTATTACTCCTGCATTGCACACCGGTGCTTGCCGCGTGGCAGCACGACGGCATCCCGCTGAGTCCCCCCGGAGTGACCGCGGGCCCGTCCATTGGGCGTGACGCGACCGGTGGCCTAATAGTGGCGTGGGCCAATGATTCGATTCACCTAGAGGTGCACGCTCTCCGCGTCAGCGCTGACGGCAGCAATGCGTCGGGCTGGTCCTACGGGGGTGTGGATATTGCCGATATCCCGCCAGGACTCCTCTATTCAGTGCTTGGCATTGGCGATGTACTGCCCGACGGTGACGGCGGTGCATACGTGGTCTACAATCGAGCGATCACGGCCGGGACGAACGGCTCGATCGCTCGCGTACTCGGCACCGGGGTTGTTGCCCCCGGCTGGCCGTTGGACGGGGCAGGCGACGGTCCCCTCGGTATAGCACCGGACGACGCCGGGGGCGTGCTCTATGCCTATGGGTCCCCCAGCCGATTTGGCTTCCCATCCTCCTATTTATTCAAGCGGAGGCGTGGAGATGCGACGTTGGCAGGGGCCTATGTTCCCACGGTGAATGCCACGAACGACCCTGCCTCGATCGACACGGATCACGCGGGCGGTGCCATCGGGGCCTGTCTTTGCGAACTGACGGGGCTGGATACGACCATGGCGGTGCGCTGGAATGGGAGCCCCTGGCCCGGGTGCACCGGCGGCCTGAAGGTCGTCTCCGATGGCGATCATGGAGCGTTCCTCGTGTGGTATGCCGGGTCCAGCGTGAAAGTGGCGCGCGTCGACCAGGCAGGTGATCTTGTCTCCGGCTGGAACCCGAATGGTGTCACGGTGGGGACACTTTATGTGTCCTCGAGCGCGTCCCTGGCATACGACGGGACGGGAGGTTGCTTCGTGATGTGGCGCGGCGCAGGCGGATACATGGTCCAACGGTTCACCGCAACCGGCAGCATCGTCCCCGGGTGGCCGGCATCTGGCGCACCCATTGGCGCTGCCGCCACGATTCAAGCGGTCACCCGTATGGTGCCGGATGGTGCCGGTGGGCTCTATGTGGGGTGGGGAAATTTGGCGCAACACCTCGACTCCGCTGGCGCTCCTGTCGCGGGCTGGGCGGCGACGGGTAGTCCCATCTCGCAGGCTCCGGGGAGCAAGACGAACCTCACTGCGGCATCCGATGACGCGGGCGGCGTCTACTTCGCGTGGCGGGACGGGCGCACGAACCCGCCTCAAGTGTACGGCCAGCATTTATTGGCGTCGGACGTGATTCTGCTTTCGGCACCGCTCGCGCAAACGACGGCCCTGGCGATTGTGCCACTCGCAAATCCCTCCGCGCGGGTGATCAAGTGCTCGGTGATGTTGCCGAGCTCCGCGCCTGCGCGTATGGAGGTATTCGATACGCTGGGTCGCAGGGTGAGCGGCCAAATCATCGGCGGCGCAGTGGGTGCCCGGGTCGCATCGATCGACGTGGCCGGGTCAAGCGCAGGTGTCTACCTCGTTCGAGTTAGCCAGGGTGCGCACTCGGTGGCGACGCGCGTCGTGCTCATCCAATAGCGCCCGCGCGCCGGATGTGGCGTCAGCTACAAGGGTCACGCGTGCATGGGTAACCACTAAATCGATACCAGGTAGAGGTATGCGCGCTTGATGACACAAGAAGGGTGAGGTTTGACCAGTGCGCACGCCTGAACAGTTGTCGCTCGCAGTAATTGTCGCGGTCATCCTGCTGATCGCTGCCGGGAGATTGCGTGCGGGCCGGGGTACCATGCCCGCATGGTCTCATTCGACAGGATCGCTCACAGTCGCCGTCTTGGGGGTTCCGCTGCTTCGTCGTGGTCCCTTTGGGGCCAGCGTGTATTCGGTGAGTGTCGACGGAGCATTGAATGGGATCCGCCTCGGCATGTACCTGTGCGCCGGTTGCGTGCGTGCCCGGGAGCCATTGATGTGTATCTGGGAGAGGTTACTGGAGGCCGCGGCGTGAATCGCTCAGTCCGGGCTATATGTCAGGTCGTAGCAGCTGCCGCGTGGCTGGCAAGCCTCACAAGCGCATGTGCGCTCACGCCCAAACAGAATCGCGATCCAGTCATAACTCGTGTCATTGTTGATCCCGACTCGATCGGTCCCTTTGACTCAACCCTCGTGTCGATAATTGCCCGAGATCCCGACCATGATCACCTCGTCTACGACTGGGTGACCGACGCCCGTTTGTCGATCCCAGGCAACAGCGCCAATACGTTCTATCGCTATAATACCCAGAGTTCGACGCAGGCGTTCTATCCCGGCCCGGCGATGGTCCATGCCGTAGATACCGCATGGGTGCAGTGCTTCGCGCGAGACGGTAAGGGCGGCATGTCCGACGGTCCGATGGTTCAGATCATCGTCAGACACTGACGTCATCATGGGAAACAGCGCACTGGGTTTCTCAGGAATCAGGTAGACAGTTCTGGCATGTTCGTAGCCCGGGAGGGCGATGCCGAATCCACGAAACCGATTGCTGGACGGGTCTGCGAGGCGTACGAGTTCATCGAGGCTCATCGAAGCGAATGCTTCACACGACACTGTAGCCAGTGACTTACCAGCAGCCCGCGGTGGCGCGCAAGCAATCGATGGCGTCGGATCGTTCGAACACAGTTTGAGCACAGTGGGTGGCTCCGACATCCCTGCTGAACAGTGGGCACGCCTTCTGGGAGCCGTCAGCGACCTTCGACCAGCACCGCACGGCGCGTCAGGATCTGGCAAGCCACCGTCGCCCGGACGAAGTACAAGCTGCTGCGCGTGGCAGAGCCATCCGCGCGGCGTCCCCGCCAGCCGAACTGGTGCGTGCCGGCGCGCAGGTCTTCGTGATAGATGGTGACGACCCTTGGTCCATCGAGGTCGTAGACCGACACGTCTACCACCGGAGCGCCCGCGGGTCAGTCAAGGTTGCTTGCCGCGCGGATATCCCGGGGCCGGGGGACAGGTCTTGGCTGTCGCGGTCTAGCTTGTCAGGAGGGTTGAGGCAGGCGCATGCTTATGGCGCTGGAGGCAGTCCCTACGTCGAAGATCGCATGGCCAAGCACAACCAAGCCCCGTTGCGATGGCAAGCTAGATTGCGGAGATCTGGTGGCAGGCATAATCAATCACTGAGTTCGACCTGAAGAGCAGCCCGTTCTTCCGACAACCGCATCGCTAAGCCTTCAGATGCGGCGCCAGCCGTCGGGGCCGGCGAGTCGTGCCCGAGCGAGACCCAAAGAATCGCGGGCCTGACCTCGGCACATTACGGAGGATCCCATGTATTCGCTCCAGCGCTCGCGGGCAGCCCTGCTTGCCGGATTCATCCTGCTCACTCTCTTTGCCGCAACGCCATCACTCGCCGAATGGACGCCCGATGGTGTGAGCCTTCTGTCCGGCGGTCCCAGGCAAATCATCTCGGATTTGGCCGGTGGCGCGGAGTCTAGTAACGGCATCCGCGTTGATGCGAGCGGGAATCCTGTTTGGACCGTCGGCACGATCTTAAGTTCGAATATCTGCCCTGATGGTAGCGGCGGAATGGTCATCGCTTATGCCAACGGCGACGTGTACGCGCAGCGCGTCACGCAGAGCGGTACCAACTCGTGGGGGGGGTCCGTAGTCGTGTGCTCGGCAGTCAACACGCAGAGTGCTGCGACGATAGCCTCCGATGGTCAGGGTGGTGTGATCCTCGTGTGGCTCGACGGGCGAGTCGGAGGAACTACGGACATCTACGCGGCGCGCCTCGACCCAAGCGGCAACGCCTTGTGGGTCGCGAATGGTGTTCCCGTTTGCGTTGCCAACGGCGTACAGTCTGATCTCGCCGTAATGGGCGACGGCGTAGGCGGGGCATTCGTTGTCTGGCACGACCCGCGGTCTGGCGTGGCTGGCCCCGCCGATCTCTACGCACAGCATCTGAACGCATCGGGCGCACCACTTTGGACCGTTGACGGAATCCCCGTTTGCAACGCCGCTGGCGACCAGGCTGCGCCTGTACTCGCGAGCGACGGCGCGGGTGGCATGTACGTTGCTTGGTGGGACGCACGCGGCGGCGCCTACGATGTGTATCTCCAACGTGTGAATGCCGCGGGCGTCTCGGTCTTCGCGTCGAACGGCGTTCTCGCAGCGGGCGGTGCGTATGACCAACTGTTCCCAGTGTTGGTTGCGGACGGATCCGGTGGCGTTTTTCTCGCGTGGGAAGATCACCGCACCAGCGGCGGCAATGGCTCCGATGTCTATCTCAAGCGGTTTGGCTCGAATGGGGCGATGGTGTGGCCGGCAGAAGTCGGGATCTGCACCGAGCCGCATCTCCAGACGCGCCCGAGTATGGTCCCAGACGCACTTGGCGGGGTCATAGTTTGCTGGCCGGACAGCCGCGTGCTCGGACCGTCTCCCGGAACGTATTACGGGCCGTATGCGCAGCGTGTTGACAGCTCAGGCAACCCTTTGTGGTCGGCCAACGGGGTCCCGGCGAATCTTGAAGCCTCGACCGTCAGTTCCGCGATTTCGCTCGCGGCTGATGGAACCGGGGGTGCTTTGTTCCAAGGCACCGTTTTGACGAATGGAGGAGTGAGACTGTACCGCCTCTTGGCTGACGGTACGCCCGCATGGGTCCAAAATTTCGCGGTACCGACGGTCGCCGCAGCGGACGTCGCCGCAGACGAAGGAGGCGCCGTCCGACTGACGATTACGGCTCCGCTGGCCGATACGCGGCCACTGTCCCCAAACCCCACAATGTATGAAGTGTGGCGTAAGAGC
>JAYUDQ010000057.1:0-7008 GCA_043739745.1 Acidimicrobiia bacterium
GCGTCGCAGACCCGAAAATGGGCGAGGAGATCAAGGCGTACGTCGCACTCAAGGCCGGCCAGTCGCTGACGGCAGACGAGCTGATCGCCCACGTCAAGGCGCGGGTCGCCTCGTACAAGTACCCGCGATCGGTCGAGTTCCGCGACTCTCTACCCAAGGGAGCGACGGGCAAGATCCTGAAGAAGGATCTGATCGCGCCGTAGTGGGAGGGTCGTACACGGAACGTAAACTAGCAGCTTGCCGGCCTTCGACACACCGGTTGAGCTGGGGCAACGTGTCGAAGTTACGGGTTGGGCAACTGTCCGGCAGTGTCCAGGATGCACCGTCCGTGACCGCAGGTTGCCACTGAATCGTGGCAACGGAGTGGCAACGAGACTCTGTTGACACCGCTCCGCCATCGCGGTGACCACCCTGATGTGATCGCCTCGGTTGATCGAGCGTTCGTTTGTCACGGCCTGGTGGCCGCGAAGGCCAGCCGCCGTGGCTCCCAGTTGCTCGATCAGTGATCGTCGAGTAGCTCGTGCGCCCAGGTCATGAAGTAGCGGCGAGTGGTCGCTGCGTCGGTAGCGCGCTCCGGGTATCGGTCGTCAGCGATGCGGTCGATTCGTTCGAAGGCCTCCGCAATGGCGCTGACGCTGAGGCCGGCGTCCATCGTGAGCGCCGAGTCGATGCAGGTCTGTTGCCCGACGAGATGAGCGAGTGCATGCATGCAGGTCGGTGTAGTCGCGGGCTTCGAGTCGATCGACGATCGCCAGCACCTTGCGTGCGGCGAGGTCGAGGGGCGTAAGTACTGGGATGCCGTCGATTGCGGTTGGGGGTTCGAGGAGGGGTGAATCGACGGCGAGGTCGAGCTCGACGGTGTCGTCGTCGCGGTCGAGGATGAATCGACAGAATGTTGGATGGCGCCGGATGGTCTGGAGTGTCCAACCCGCTCGCTGTGCTGCTTGGGTGAATGCATCGGCGAGCAGGTCGACGGTGCCAGGTGTCGGTCCGGGTGTGGCGGCGATGAACGCGTCGAGGTCCCGCGTGTCGCGGTCGACGATCTGCTGCACGACCAACGCAGCACCACCGGCGAGCGCGTAGCCAGCGGCCTCGGGGAGCGAGAACAGCAGGCGTGCAAGGTCGCGCTGGACGGGTAGTAGATCGCTCATGATGCTTCGGCGAGTTTCGTGTGCGCACGGTCGATCAGGTGTTGCCATGCTTGGCGCAGCTCTGCCGGCAGGATGAGGTCGGGCCACACGTCGACCAGCAGGGCGCCGTCAACGACTGATGCGATGTCATTCGGCGTGCCTCCGCGAAGGACGAGTTCGTATGTGCGGCAACGCTCGCTGCGGTCGGCGAGGTCGAATTGCGGGGAGGGGCCGCTCCACCACAGATGGAACCCAGGTGTCAACACCTGGAAGGCATCGACGATCGGTAGCCGCCACAATCCGGAGGGAACGGCGTACGGGCGCCGCCCGTTCGTCCACGACCAGGTGACGGGCTGCTCGATGTCGATCGTGGCGCCGGTCGCCTCGAGGGTGAGTACCGCCGTGTGCCAGCGTGGTTCACGTCGGCCGGACTCGAACGCGGCGATGTTCGGGCGGGCTACGCCACTCAGTGCCGACACCTCGGCCTGTGTCAGACCCGCAGCGCTACGAGCCTGATAGAGCACCTTGGCGAACATCATGGAATGTATCGTATCCGATACATTCTCAATGCGCGGCGTCCCTGGCCCGCACGGTGAGACCAATCGATTCACGGTTGAGGAAACCGCCAGTCAGAACAGACGTTTGTCCAGCTCAGACCACCCGGGAAGGGTGCTCGGGGCTAGGCTCATCCCACAGCCTTCCCAAAGATGTAGGTCACTCGCGGTCACCCGCCTGAGAGCCGACAGGAGGTAGTGGCATGGCTCGACCGATGCAAGAGGTCAAGGTCTACGGAGTTCAGGACCGCCGCTCCACCGCGCAGGCAAAGCTGCCATGGGTGGTCCGCTACACGATTGACGGTCGCCACCGTGGCAAGTCGTTCCGCACCCGGGCCGAGGCCGACCGCTACCGAAGTCTGCTGATGCAAGCAGTCCAAGCCGGCGGCCGATTCGACGAGACCACCGGCGAACCAGAGTCGTGGCAGACGCCGCTGCGCGAAGTCCGCGTGCACGAGTGGTCGCGTCGCTGGCTCGCCGAGCAATGGCAGGAATGGCAACCGCGGACGCGTGTGTCGGCGACCGAGTCACTCGCTCGATTCATCACGATCGCCACCGAGCACGGAGCGAAGACGCCGGAGGGTCTGCGCGTGTATCTGTACACCGCACTCGCACCCGGCTCCGAAGCCGTGCGCGATGTGCAGCACGAGAAGTGGATGGCGAAGAACAGCCTTACGCTCGGAGACCTCGATCGAGAACGCATCGCCGACATCGACCGACGCCTCGGCTTGAAGCTCGACGGTTCGCCGATGGCAGCGAACACGACCAACCGAATTCGCATCATCGCCCGGGCATCAGTGCAATCGGCGATCGAGGCCGGCGCAGTTGCCGCGGACGCGTGGCCACAGCGGTCGAAGACGCGAGCACGGCGCAAGGTTGCTCGAACCAAACGGAGTGTCGACGTCCGCTCGCTGCCGAGTCCGGCTGCGATGGCGGAGGCGATCGACGCGATCGTCACGCAACAGCCCGGCAGCAAGACCTACCGAGCGATGACGGCGGTCGCCTACTACGCCGGGTTGCGACCATCCGAGGTCGTGATGCTGCGAGTCCGATCCACCGAGTTGCCGGCCGATGGCTGGGGCCGACTCGACGTCACTGAAGCGGACATCTCGTTCGACGAACCAGGTGAACCCAAGACCGGGCCGCGCAGCGTGCCGATCCCACCGGTGCTCGTCGCGATTCTGCGGGAGTGGGTCGAGGAGAACGGCATGACGACGCCTGACCAACTGCTCTTCCGAACTCGCAACGACACCCGACCAAGCGGCTCGAACTGGGCGCGGGCATGGCATCGCGCGTTGGAGTCCGTCGGCCAGAGGCCGATGCGCGTCTACGACTGCAGACATGCAGCAGCGACAACATGGCTTCGCGCCGGCATGCCCCTCGGCGAAACGGCCCGGCGCCTCGGTCACAGCGTCGAGACGCTCGTGTCGACCTACGTCGGAGCGCTCGACGATGAGGAACAAGTGGGCAACCAAAGAATCGACTCGATTCTCGGATAGAGACGTTGGACCTTGGACGATCGGGACAGAATCATCGCTTCCTATGACGGCGCGACACCGTCGCTCGAGCGAACACTGTCAAAGGCTCATCTGAGAGGCACAGCGAGCGCCATTGAGGATGCTGACCGAAATAACTTGATAGAACTCTCGTATGAGGAGAGGTCTGCCGCGCCGCCCGAGGTATCGCTCTAGCACAGGCTTCACGAAGTGCCGGCCATTCGCAATCGAACGGCGATCACCAGTTAGGCCCCGAATTCTTTGCCTCAAGCATCTCTTCGATCGCGTCGGGCTTGAACGCCTTACCGACCTGTGCCTGAAACTCGGGTTCGGTGTGTAAAACGCGTCCGGTGTAAATCCCTGCGAAGCGGTAGAACGCTCCGGGCTGACCGTGCGACGGATCGGAGTCTGCGGCGAGCAATCCAGAGTGACGGGCGAAGACGGGCGCACCGCTCATCCCCGGGCGGGTTGCGGTATCGATGAGGTAGTAGGGCATGTGGTACTCGACTTCAGTGGCAATCGTTGCTCGCTTCCAAAGCGGCAGTGGGAGTCCCGTGTCGTCTGGACGTAACGGATAACCCAGAACGAAGGCATCGTCGCCAGCCACTATGTGCAGTAGCAGCGACGCGTCGCCGGTCTCGGCGTAGCGATTGAGCAACACAAGGGCCTGCCCGTGATGGACACACTCGCGGCAGCGAGTGCGGCCGCCAGAACAGCCTGACGAATGGTGGTGTTGAACGACATTGCAGTGACGACTCCTTGGTCGCCGTCCTGGCTGCCGCCGGCGGCACACGCTTCCACGGCGCTGACGACAAACTGCTCGTCGACCTCGACGGCCGCCATGTCGTACGACATGCACTCGACCATGCGGTAGACAGCGGCGTCGGCCCGGCGCTCGTGGTGCCCGGCGCCGTGCAGCTCCCGTTGGCACCGGCCGCAGGCGGCAGATTCGACGTCGTACACAACCCGGCATCGGCCACGGGCCAGGCCTCGTCGATCGCGCTCGTCGTCGATCGCGCTCGTCGTCGAGTCGTCCGACCGGATGGGTGCCGATCACCTCGTGTTCGGTTTCGGCGATCAACCCTTTATCGATCCGGCCGCCTGGCGTGCGGTTGCCGAGGCTCCGCCCGCGTGGCCGAGCGTGGGGCCTGCTATAATGACGTCGTGGCCCTCACCGCGTGCGGCTGCACCGGTCGATCTGGCTGTTGCTGCCCCGCAGCGACGATGATGGCGCTCGTGTGCTCGTGCGCGATTATCCGGCATTGGCCCACGAAATTCCCTGCCCCGGATCGACAGCCGATATCGACACCCTGGAGATTTTGAAACTATGGAGAAGCTCCTGAACGAGTTCGTGGTCAATCGTCCGATCGACGAGACCTGGGCAGTCCTCACCGACGTCGAGCGCATCGCACCATGCATGCCCGGCGCCCGGTTGCAAGAGATCGAGGGCGACGTCTACCGCGGTGTCGTGACGGTGAAGCTGGGCGCCATCTCGACGGCATTCAAGGGCGAGGCAAAGTTCGTCGAGCGCGACGACGAGAACCACCGCGCCGTGCTGCACGGCGAAGGTCGGGACGGCACTGGCAAAGGCAGCGCGGATGCGATGATCACCGCCTCGCTCCAGAGCATCAACGCCACCGAGACCAAGTGCATCGTCGAGACCGAGCTGAGTGTCGCCGGCAAGGTAGCCCACTTCGGTCGCGGCATCATGAGCGATGTCAGCACGAAACTGATGGCCCAGTTCGCCACCAACCTCAACACCATGCTCGCCCAGGCGCCGCAGGCTCTCGGGGCCAGCGTCGACTCCGCGGCACCGGAGACACCGTACGCAGCGCCGACCGTGCGCAAGATCGAGGGGCCCACCAACGAGCCGATCGAGCTGTCAGGTCTAGCCGGCGCCGCCGTGCTCAAGCGGCTCCTTCCGGTGGTCGGCGTCCTGGTCCTTCTGCTGCTCGTGCTCCGTCGACTCCGTCGCTAGCGGCTCGATACCGTTCAATTAGAGTTACATCAGAGTAGTTTGGGGGCATGCCTCGTCCCGACCGTGGCCGTAGCGCGGCGGGCAGCGCCAGTACTTGGACATGACCGCCAAAAACTCCCAGTGGTACGTCGGATCATCCAAAGACGTGGCACAGGATGGAACGTACCATTGCACCGTCGCACATCGGCGCCGTCGGGTGAGCGCGGGTGCCAGGCGAGCGAATTTCTACACAAAGGGGACCATTGTTATGGGCAAACGTCTTCGGATCATCGCTCCACTTGCGATCGTCGTCGGCATCCTCGCGTTCCTGGTCATCGAGTTCGCGTTTAACTTCTCCTTTCATTGGGTGACGGTCAAGGATGGGGTCTTCGGGAAGTTCGGCCTGCCTGAGAACTTCAGTCTGACCGTCTCCGCGACCTTCATCGCCTGGGGACTGTTCTTCGCTGCTGGCGCCGACAACGCCGCGTTCTGGAAGGTGCTGATCGCCAGCACCACGGGCTGTCTCGCGGCCTTCGTCGTGATGTGGCTGGGCCCGGCTACGGCAGACGCGCCAGACTTCTGGGGCATCGCGCTGTGGGTCGGTATCACCGCCAGCGCGGTCGTCGTGCTCTCGACCGTTGTGGAGCGCGATTGGTTCAACCCCGCGCTGGCGTTCATCTGCTATGGGTCGACGTTCTTCTGGTGGACTGCCACCGGACTTGACAACTTCGTGGTCGGCGGGAAGGGGCCGCACACCGTCGATGCGCTTACGACGGCGATCACCAGTAAGCCGCTCGCCGCTGGAACCGGCGCGTTCGGCGGGCTGCTCTCGACACCGTGGCAGTGGGTGTCGGTGAACGTCTGGGTGTCACTCGTTCTGGGTGCCGTGGTGGGGGCTATTTCGGTCAGGGTCACGGCGCTGATCAGAGGCATCGGCAGGCCACCGGAGCCCGTCAATCAGAATGACACGGTTGGCGTTTGAATTTGGGGTTCGCCTCACGTCAGGAGTTGCGCGTGAATGGCGAGTTGATGGTGATGCCGTCGGCGCAGAGGTCGATGAGGGGTTCCGGGCCGTGGAAGCCGAGCTGGGGTGTGGAACGATCAGGCGCACGTTGCTTCTGAGGCTCCCTTGCTATTGAGGCGCGCGTTGGTGCGGCCGAGGCGGATGGCGGCGAGGATCTCGTCGCGGTACTACCGGATCGCGCGCGAGCTTGGCGATTAGGCTTTGGTTTAGGCCTCTCACGGTCAAGCCCTGACACGCACGTCGGCCAGGGTTTGATCAGCCAGGCTAACCAAGGTGGCCGGCGGCGAGCACAGGGACGCGCAGGCTGCA
The DNA here is from genome assembly GCA_043739745.1 of Acidimicrobiia bacterium. Classification (GTDB taxonomy): domain Bacteria; phylum Actinomycetota; class Acidimicrobiia; order Acidimicrobiales; family JANYDT01; genus JAYUDQ01. The sequence goes on from JAYUDQ010000057.1 coordinate 6,471, forward strand.
CGCCAATCAACGTCCGCGCAGCCTCCGCGAGATTCCTCGCGCAGCGAAAACCCCGCTCACACCGCGAAGCAGGAAAGCACGCCCCCGCGTGTCAATGCGTCCAAAGTTGACCCCCTTTGAGGGTGGCGATGAGCGTCAAGGAGGCGAGCCCGTAGGGTGAGCCGTAGCGGCGTTCATTCACGCGGGGCCGCCTGGCGGAGGCTGGCGGTCAGGCGGTGTCGGTGGTCTGGGAAGCTGACGGTCGCCGCAAGGCCGCGGCCTTTGAGGCGGTTAGCTGCTGTTGGCCGACACGTTCGATGGGGATGACGGCGACACGTTGCGTGGGGATGAGAGCGGGTGTTCGGTGTTCATCGAACGTGTCGTGAATTGGGTCGCGGGCGCGTCGAAGTAGGCCTGGTCAGCTCCAGCTACGTGACAGGAGTAGGCCGTGGGTGAGCGCGACGATCGCTGGCCAGCCGCCCGGGTGGTCGCCGCCGTGACGCATCCGGATCGCGCGAGCTGCGACGCCGAGCGCCTCGATGGCGTCACCGAAGCTGGT
>JAYUDQ010000058.1:0-2684 GCA_043739745.1 Acidimicrobiia bacterium
ACACCGCACCCACGAACTTCACGTCAGGTTCAACCCGCCGCCCATGATCCTACGGAGCGGTGTAGGCCCACGTGACGATGAGTTCGATCGCCTCCGATGACGCTGGTGGTACCAGTGCCGGCATGATCCAGAACACGCCGAACGACTGATTACCCAGAACGGCAGCGATTCCTTGGAAGGAGCTCACGGTACCTGCCGAAGCAAACGCTGTGTCGATGTAGAGGCACACCTTGCCGGCCGGTGCCGTTGGGGAACCCGCCGTGCCGGTGCACGAAGCGTCGTTGTCGAACGTGAGAGCGCCACTCTGTTTGAAGTTCACGTTGACATCCGTCAACGCAACCGGAGCCTTCGCCGGGAGCGCGACGGTATAGAAATTCACACCTGGCGGTACGTCCTTGGTGAAGCCAAAGCTACCCGTGACGGTCTGCCCACTCGGGATGGTGTCCCACGCCGAGACACCCCGCTGGCCGGTCGGCACGAAGTAGCCGGTGATGTCGAGCAGTGCGTTGATGGGACCGGTCTGAATGAAGAGCTTGATGCCTCCCGTGGCCGACAGGCCAACGATGCCACTGTTGGCTTTGTTGCCACCGCCAGCGACCGGATTGATCGCGCTGGAGTTGGGCACCGCAGCGTCCCCAGGGAACAGCTTGATGAAGCCCGACACCGTTGGATCGGGCACCGTCAGGTTGTACGCGATGCCGGTCGCCGTCGATGGAATGGTGCAGCCACCATTCGTTCCCCAAACCTGGCGCGCGAACGTTTCACCCGTGCCGAGCGGAGTGGTTCGATCGCCCACGTTGTCAGTGGGCGGACGCGTGTCGAACAACCGGCACGGCGTGATCGACACGAACGACGAAGGCGCTGAATCACCAGCGGCGTGGGCAATCCAACCGATTCCACCACCACCCACAGCCACCGCCATCGCCGCCCCGATTGCGGCCCAACGCGAACGCGTCAACGAAGCACCACGGACTTGACCGAACATGACGACCACCCCTTCGCTCAACAGCCCCCATGACCGCACCGACCACAATAGACCACACCGGCTGGACTACCCTCGCCGGGGATATGGCTCACGCCCACCGAGATCACCGTGGCGAACTCTCGGCGACGAGGCAGACAAGAGCCATGACCGCAGACGCGCTGGCATGGACGATGCACACGGCACACTCGACATCGACATGGCGTGCCACGGGCCGGCCAACCCGGCAATCACCCCCATCCACCTCAAAGGTTCGTTCACCTCCTGAACCATGACCGCTGCAGCCCCTGGGTGGCTTCAGCCGGATTCCACCTCAATCGGTGCCCTGGCCGCCCCAAAGGCACCCGAAAACCCCCAACAACCCGCTACCCAGCCATCAAAAAGGCTGCCTGAGCAGGCACCTCAGGTTTAATCGCAAGCTAACACTCAAGTTCCACTTTGGAGCGCGCTGACGCCGCAAACGGGCCCATCGGGGCGGCCGTCACCCGGCCTACGGCATCCGCCAGTAGCCGGATACGGAGTGCAGCGGGCGGCCGTCGTCGACCGCTGGCTGTAGGCGAGGAACAGTTTGCCGGTCGAGAACTAGATTCAGCGACCCGCTCACGATGGCATTGTTCGTTGTTCGATCGCATGTCGCGTCGAGGCCAGGTCTGACGTAGCTCTGGTCAGATCAGTGAGCTGAGTTCGTCGAACGCTGCAGCGATACGAAGGTGATCGGCTTGTGCTTCGATGCCGAGTTCGTAGTGACCGCGGCGCAGGTTCGAGATGAACGCGTGACCTTCGATGAACACCGTCGCCGTGCAGTCGGTCTTCAGGCGGCGCATCGGCCGAAGCCTTGCTTTCAATCGGCCGTGATCACACTCGACCCGGTTGTCCGCGTACTTGGTCGTGTTGCGCAACGCCCGCGGCAACAACTCTTCGATGACATTCACCAACGCAGCGGCCCGGTCGGTGATGACCGCTTCCCGTTCGCCGTGAGCGCCAATCGCCGTGCTGAAGAACTTTCGCGCCGCGGCGATGTCACGGCGGGCGGACACGTAGACGTCGATCACCTGTCCGTATCCGTCGACAGATCGGTACACGTACCGTGGTCGACCAGGCGGTCGCGATCAGTCTGGTCGACCGCAGCATTCCCGATACAAGCCTCATCGGTGAGGCGCTTGCCCTCGCGGCGAAGTTCACGAGAAGCAAGGGTCGACCGTCGGGACGATCAAGCGAAGGCCGTGGCGGGAGAGCCGCTGACGGCCTCCGTGCGTCGGCGAAGCACCCGCCTCCGCCGGCGGCTGACCGCGACCAACGGGCGTCGTGGACGCAAGCTGCCAGCAGTTCGACGTGGCAGTCATGAGGCGCGATTCCTTCGTGTTATCGTCCTGACGTGGCAAGCCGTTTACAATGAGCGCACTGCGAACGGCCGCGTTGATGTCGCTCGTCGCGCTGTGCGTCTCGTGTTCGAGCTCGATCTCTCGATCGGAGCCGCCAACGAACACCGATGCAACGGAACGAACTTCGAGCAACGCCACCGATGCGACCGCAGCGACAGCGGCACCCAGTGTCTCCACCGACGCAACGACCGCGGCGCCGGCGACGACTACCGCCCCAGCAGCAGCGCTCGGTCTGCTGAACGGGGACCTCGAGCAGCTGACGGATCAGCTTGACGACCCCGCCGTAGCAGATGCGGCTCGAACCGTTCTCGCGGCCGGCG
>JAYUDQ010000059.1:0-2684 GCA_043739745.1 Acidimicrobiia bacterium
GCGATGGCATTGCGGCCCATCTTCGGAATCGGGGTGACGCCGACGCCGGCCGCGTGGCGGTCGACAAGGAAGAGCGTCATGCCCTGATGGGGCTTGGCCACCTCGCTGAGCGGGGTGGTGCGGGTGAGCAGCAGGATGCGGTCGGCCTCGAGCGCCTTCGATGTCCAGACCTTGCGGCCGTTGACGATGTAGGCGTCGCCGTTGCGAACGGCCTTCGTCGTGATCTTCGTGGTGTCGGTCCCGGCATTGGGTTCGGTGATGCCGAACGCGACATGGATGTCCCCGGCGGCGACGCCCGGGAGGTACTGCTGCTTCATCTCCTCCGAGCCGTGGAGCACGACGGGGTGCATGCCGAAGATCGACAGGTGGATGGCCGATGCGCCGTTCATGCACGCGCCCGACGCGGCGACTTCCTCGAGCACGGTCGCGGCTTCGGTGACGCCACGGCCGCCTCCGCCGTAGGCCTCGGGGATGGCGATCCCGATCCAGCCGCCTGCAGCCATGGCGTCGTAGAACTCCTGCGGGAAGCGGTGCTGCTGGTCGGCTGCCGACCAGTAGTCGTCGTCGAACTGCGTGCAGGTGTGGGCGACGGCTTCGCGGATGAGCGTGATGTCGGCACTGTCGGTTCGCATTGCGTGGCTCCCTATGGCTTGTGCACTCTGCCGCAACTACTCTAATGTCCGAGTATTGCGTCATGCACAGTCGTGACCAGGCCGTTCCGGGGGAACATGAACAACCCGCTCGAAGCATTCACCGCAGAGGTTGCCGCGTTCCTTGCGAACCGGTCCCTGCGAGTTGCGCAGCAGAGTGGGTTCGAGTGGGGCACGGGGAGCGACGACGTGTCGATCTTCGAAGAGGTCGACCCGTCGATGGAACGGATGGGGCTCGACGCCGTCCGGGTGTGGCGTCAGGAGCTCTCGGACGCGCGACTCGCGTGGATCGGTGGCCCATCCGAGTACGGCGGCCGTGGGCTCGGCTACGAGTATCAGGTCGCCTTCGACGCGCTGGTCCGCAAGTACGACGTGCCGAGCAGCTCGCCGCTCACCGTGAGCCTCGGCATGATTGCACCGACGATCCTGGCCCATGGCACAGACGTGGCGAAGAGCCTCTATCTCGCAGCGATGTACGCCGGCACGGTTGTCGCGTGCCAGCTCTTCAGCGAACCCGGCGCCGGATCTGACCTGGCCGGCGTATCGACCCGGGCGACCCGTGACGGCGACGGCTGGCGGATCGAAGGGCAGAAGGTCTGGACCTCCGGCGCGCATCTGGCCGACATCGGTGAAGTTCTGTGCAGAACATCCGACGGCGCCCGTCACCGCAACCTCACGGCGTTCATCGTCGACATGCACGCCCCCGGTGTGGAGGTGCGGCCGCTGCGGCAGATGACCGGGGGTGCATCGTTCAACGAGGTGTTCTTCACCGATGTGTGGATCCCCGACGATCACCGCCTCGGCCCCGTCGACGAGGGCTGGCGGGTGGCCATGACGACACTGTCCAACGAACGCAACGCGATCGGCGGCAGTGCGTTCGGGGGCAAGGGACTGCTCAACATCGACCGGCTCATCGCACTGTTGCGCCATGCCGGCGTGGCCGACGACCCCGTGGTGCGGCAGCAGCTGGCGTTGCTCGTGTGCGGTCTCCGCACGGCGACGTGGACGCGTCGGCGCTTCGCGGTGACCGGTGCGAGCGGGGCGCAGGGCGCGATGCTGAAGCTTGCGCTGTGCCGCGACCTCGGCCGGGTGGCTGCACTGGTCACAAGCGCACTCGGCGTCAAGGCCGTTGCCGACTCGGGCGAATGGGGTACGTACGCGTGGTCGAGCTTCCTGCTCGGGTTACCCGGCTACCGCATCGGGGGCGGTACCGACGAGGTGCTGCGCTCGGTCATCGGCGAGCGTGTGCTCGGCCTCCCGAAGGAGCCGTCGCCATGACGAAATGGAGCCACCCATGACCTTCCCGCTCGCCGGCACGCGCGTGCTCGACCTCTCGCAGGCCATCTCCGGACCCTACTCCGGACGCATGCTGGCCGACCTCGGGGCCGACGTCGTCAAGGTCGAATGGCCGAGAGGTGACGTGTCCAACGCGTTCGGCCGCAAGGTCGGCGGCATCACTGGGCTCTTCACGCAGATGAACGCGAGCAAGCGGGGCATCAGCGTCGACCTCGCCGTGCCCGCCGGAGTGGACATCATCCGTCGGCTCGCGGCAAGCGCGCACGTGGTCATCGAGAACTTCCGGCCCGGCGTTCTCGATCGTGCCGGCCTCGGCTACGACGTCCTCGCCGCGGCCAATCCGGCTCTCGTGATGCTGTCGATCTCGGGCTTCGGCGCCACCAGCCCGGAGTCGCAGCGCCAGGCCTATGCGCCCGTCATCCATGCCGAGTCGAGCCTGCTCGCCCGCCAGGCGTCGTTCGACGATCGACCAGCGACGGACCTCGCACTCGCGCTCGCCGATTCGTTCGCATCACTTCACGGAACGGTCGCGCTTCTCGCCGCCCTGAACCTCTGCGCGCGTACGGGTACGGGTCAGCACATCGATCTTTCGATGCTCGACGCCATGGTCGCGACCGACGACTACGCGCACTACGCGGTCGACGAGGTGTACGAGATCTACCCGCAGCGGGGCGAGATCTGGGATGCCGTGGGCGGCCCGATCATGGTCGCCGGCGACCCGAAGGCAACATGGTCGCG
>JAYUDQ010000060.1:0-2678 GCA_043739745.1 Acidimicrobiia bacterium
ACTTCGGTACGATCATCCCTCCCGGCGACAACAAGTTCTCTGCCCTCAACTCGGCCGTGTGGAGCGGTGGGTCGTTCGTCTACGTCCCACCCGGCGTCAACTGCGAGATGCCGTTGCAGGCCTACTTCCGGATCAACTCAGAGAACGCCGGGCAGTTCGAGCGGACCCTGATCATTGCCGACGAGGGCAGCCAGGTCCACTACATCGAGGGTTGCTCGGCCCCGGTGTACACCAACGACTCGCTGCATTCGGCAGTCGTCGAGATCATCGTCAAGCCGAGCGCCCGTGTCACCTATACCACGATCCAGAACTGGTCCCCGAACGTCTACAACCTCGTCACCAAGCGGGCAAGGGTCGAGGCAGAGGGCCACATGGAATGGATCGACGGCAACATCGGCAGCCGCCTGACGATGAAGTACCCGAGCGTCTACCTGATGGGCCCCAAGGCCACAGGCGAGGTGCTGTCCGTTGCCTACGCAGGTGCTGGCCAGCACCAAGACGCCGGAGCCAAGATGGTCCATGCCGCGCCCGAGACGACGAGCAAGATCGTTTCGAAGAGCATCAGCAAGGACGGTGGCATCACGACCTATCGCGGACTCGTCCGGGTCGAAGACGGCGCCTACGGTTGCAAGAGCCATGTCCAGTGCGACGCGCTGATCCTCGATGAGGAGTCCGAGAGCCGGACCTTCCCGTATATGGAAGTCGGCGAGCGCGACGCCCAGATCGGCCATGAGGCAACGGTCTCCAAGATCGCCGACGAGCAGCTGTTCTACCTGATGAGCCGCGGCCTCTCCCAGGAGCAGGCGATGGGCATGGTGGTCAACGGCTTCATCGAGCCCGTCACGAAGACGCTGCCGATGGAATATGCGGTCGAGTGGAGCCGCCTGATCGAGTTGCAGATGGAAGGCTCGGTGGGGTGACACCCAAGGTTCTCGCACGCGCCGGCGCGGCGCTGCGAGAAGTCGGCATTGCCGAGCAGCCGGTTGCCGCCACCAAGATCGTGGTCGTCGGCAATACCCGCCGGACGCTGATCGCGGTCGTGTGTGGCATCTTGCCGGTGGCGTTGATATCGCGCGGCCTCGGGTTCGACAAGCGGTCCTATCTCGTCGAAGCGCTGGGCCAGTTGGCGATCGCGGTCGTGCTCGTCGTCGCATTCCTCGCCGGGTTCCAGCGGGTCACCAAGCGCGATCCGCTGCTCAGCAGCCTTGGTACCGGCATCATGTTCATCACCGAGCGCGGGCTGCATATCCTCACCCGGCGCGGCGTGCGCAGGACGTGGACACCGACGCTGCGACTGGCGTCGGCCGACGTGTCGTTGGCGCAGCTCGAGCCGAGGCGATCGATGTTCGACCCGCCACGTCTCGTCCTGCGCCGCTTCCGCGGCGAACCGCTGACGTACGAATTGCCGGAGAGGCACCTGATGGACTTCGCGAAGGCCGTGGCCGAGCTACGACAGGACCGGGCAGATCCCTCGTCACCCATGTATTAGGCGTTCTGCGGGTCGAGTGCGGTCGCGGTCGCATCCCGTGGCTATTGGATCAGCAAACCGTAGAAGACGAACTCGGTCCGCCGGTTGAGCGCCAAGGACGTCTCTTCGTTCCCGGTCACCAGCAGGTCGGTGGCTCCCACAGCTCGCGAGGACAATCTCGACGCCGAGATACCCACGTAGACCAGATAGTTGACGACAGATCTAGCCCGGGCATCAGAGATCGCGAAGTTGGCGGCTTCGGTGCCACGTTGGTCGGCATGCCCGATGACGAGAACGGAGATGTTCGGCAATGCTCTCATCACGTTGGCGACGCGATCGAGTTCTTTCGCGTGCTCTGGCATGACGACGGCGCTGGCCGTCGGGAAGCGCACGGAATTCAGCTCGATCACCCGCACTCCGATGCTGATCGGTACCGACGGGTTGACGGTCAGATAGCTGACCACAGTGGCAGGGGTCTGGCTGTTGGCAAGGGCGAGTGCTGACAATCGGTCCGCCGCTGCCTGGCTGGGCACCATGCCGGTGAGCGTGATGGTGCTCAGGTCGAAGACCGCAACGACCGGCGCCGGCGTACCGTCGGGCAGTGTCGGATATGTCGGCTCTTGAGTCTGCGGCGACGTTGTCGACGCGCCAAGAACCTGTGTGGTCGTGGGGCCGCCGTTGGCGCCGCCCGAACCGACAACGGCGGTTGCCTCGGTCGTCGTGGTGGGATCCTGCGTTGTCGGTGGCAGGGGTGAACGCTGCTCGACCGTTTCGCTGACGGATGAGTCGGTGGTGGTCTCCGTGGGCTTGGTGGACGTCGCAATCGAATTGGCCAACTTCGGCGAGGGCTTGCTATCGGATATCAGGTACGACACGAGAAAGAAGGGGGCCACGAAGAATGGCGCGAGCACAACGATGATTCCTGCCACCCTGAGCCAGGTCCAATGTCGTTTGTCGCTGTCGTCGCCTGAAGTCCGCATGAGCGCCCCAGATGTAAACCCGAAGCTCGGGCAAAGATTCGTTGAGGACATCACCGTAATCCGATTCCGCGGTTGTTGCCACCGTTGGCGCGGGTGACGACATGGGAGGTGAGAATTGGGTGAGCGCGTCGATCGGCGGGCTGCAATGCTTCGATGGCAATGGCACAATATGGGGATGCCGATGCGACAGGAGTGCAAGAACTTCGAGAGCCGTACCTATGGCAACGGCG
>JAYUDQ010000061.1:0-2675 GCA_043739745.1 Acidimicrobiia bacterium
CAGCGGGTCATGCCCAAGCGGGCACTCGTGGCTCGCCTCGGCGGCGACGAGTTCGCGGTGCTGCTTCCCGGCACCCGAGGTGCGCTCGATGCCGACCACCTGGGCCGGCAGATCCGCGAAGAGCTCTCGATACCGCATTCGTTCGAGGACAAAGCCTTCGAAGTCGAAGGATCGGTCGGCATCGCGCTCTATCCCGAGCACGGCTCCGAGCTGGGTGAGCTCCTCCGCAATGCAGACGCTGCCATGTATGCGGCCAAGCACTCCGAGGGCGGACCGGGAGTGGTCGTGTACGGCGATCGACGCGCCTACGTGACCTCGCCGGCACATCGGCTCATTGATGCTGTCAAGCTGAAGTCGGCCATCGAGGACCGCAAGATCGTTGCCTGGTACCAGCCGATCGTCAGCCTGGCGGACTGCCGGGTCGTGGGTTTCGAGGCGCTGGCGCGCTGGGAGGACAACGGCAAGATCATCACCCCTGACAAGTTCATCACGCTCGCCGAAGACACCCGGGTGATCAACCAGATCACCGAGCTCGTGATGTCGAATGCGTTCACCGATGCGATGCGCTGGCGTACCCGCTTCGGACGCGACTTCGGCATGTCCGTGAACCTGTCGCCGGCCGGCCTCGCCGACCCACACCTGGCCAGCTACCTGATGACCTGCCTCGAAGCGACCGGCCTTCCCGCCAGCGCCGTCACCCTCGAGGTGACCGAGTCACGCGTGATGCGTGATCCGCAACGCTCGATTGCGCTGCTCGAGCGGATGAAGTCGCTCGGCGTCCGCCTTGCTCTGGACGACTTCGGCACCGGGCAGTCGAGCCTCCAGTGGTTGAAGAAGCTACCGGTCGACACGTTGAAGATCGACCGATCCTTCATCATCGACCTCGGGCTCGATTCCCGCAGCGACGGCATCACCGAGGTCACGGTGCTGCTCGGCACGAAGCTCGGTATGAACATCACCGCTGAGGGCATCGAAACGGCACTGCAGTGGAACACCGTGCGCGACCTTGGCGTGGACAAGGCGCAGGGCTACCTGTTCGCGAAGCCGATGCCGCGCCACAAGGTCGACGAGTGGCTCGAGGTCGAGGAGCCGTATCTGGCTCACACGCTGGCCCTCATCGGCTCGCTCGGGTCGAGTTCGAGTTCGATGGAGCACTGAGGCTGAGCCGCACTCAGGCGGTCACTTCCCGGCCGCGCTGGGAATCGGAAGATCGTCGGAATGCCCCTCGATGTTGAGGTTCGGCACCATTCGGTCGAGCCACTTGGGGAACCACCAGTTGCGATCGCCCAAGAGCTCCATCGTGGCCGGGACCAGCACGATGCGTACCAGGGTGGCGTCGATGAAGACGGCGGTGGCGAGTCCGAGACCCATGAGCTTGATCTGCCGGTTGCCGAGCACGAAGCCCAGGAAGACGCAGACCATGATGGCGGCGGCGGCGGTGATCACCCGGGCCGTGCTGGCCAGACCCTCGACGACAGCGGCCGAGCTGTCTTTTCGGTGGTCGAACTCCTCCTTGATCTTGGAGAGGAGGAACACCTCGTAGTCCATAGAGAGTCCGAACACGATGGCGAACAGCATCATTGGGATCCACGGCTCGATCGGCCCCGGTTTCCCGACGCCGACGAGCGATCCGAGGTGACCCCACTGGAACACCATCACGACCACGCCGTAGGCGGCGCCGATCGAAAGGAGGTTCATGACGACGGCCTTCAGTGGCACGAGAATCGAGCGGAAGACGGCCATGAGCAGGAAGAAGCTCAAGAGGAGTACGACGCCGATGAAGAGCGGGAGACGTTTGCCGATGAGGTCGGCGAAGTCGACACCGCCGGCAGTGAACCCGCCGACGTAGGCGTTGACTCCGGTGCCGGCCACTACGGGCGGGATGACCTTGTCACGCAGTGTGTGGACGAGCGTCGTGGTCGCCTTGTCCTGTGGAGCCGTCGACGGCTGCAGGAAGACCACGGCGGCGGTGCCATCATCGCTTTGTACCGGACCGACAACTGATGCCACGCCGTCGGTGCCGGCGAGCGCCTTCACGAGTGCCGCTTCGGTACCGGCAGACTTCGCGCCGGCGGCATCGATGGCGATGACGAACTTGCCGTTCGCGCCGGGGCCGTATCCCTTGGCCAGCAGGTCGTAGGCCTTGCGGGTGGTGCTCGATGTGGGGTCGTTCCCCTGGTCGGTGAAGCCCAGTCGCAGTGATGCGAGCGGAATTGTGGCAGCGGCCAGGATGACGAACCCACCGATGGCGAACGGCCAGGCGCGGCGCTGTACGAGACGGCTCCAGCGGTGCCAGCCGCTCTCCTTGTTCTCGTCGACCTTCTTGCGGTGGATCGAGAAGCTGTTGATGTTGTGGCCGATGAAGCCGAGCATGGCGGGAATGAGCGTGAGGGCGGCGATGACGATGATGAATACCGGCGTCGCTCCGGCGAGGGCGATGCCGTTCACGAACTCGAGGCCCATGATGAACATGCCGAGCATCGAGATCATGACGGTGATGCCGGCGAACACGACGGCCTTGCCCGCCGTGCCGATGGCCCGGACCGTGGCGTCGTGCGGTGGGGAGTGCTTCAGTTCCTCGCGGTAGCGGGTGATGATGAACAGCACGTAGTCGATGCCGACGCCGAGGCCGATCATGGCGCTGATGCTGGTGACGAAGCTCGGCATGTTGATGA
>JAYUDQ010000062.1:0-6983 GCA_043739745.1 Acidimicrobiia bacterium
ACGCGATCCGGGATCGAGACCGACACCGAAGCGACCGGACGAACAGTCGCTGCTCCTACGGCCGAGGCGTGGTCGAACAGCGCCTGGCAGAGATCGGGATGGCGCTGCGTGAGTGGCGGCGGGAACGGAGCGAAATCCCTGAAGTCGAGCATCTCGGCGTCGTCGCCCACCTGGGTCTCGTCGTGGGTGGCATGGCGCAGGATCGAGTGCCCGCGCGCCGAGCGGACGACGTCGAGCAGGCCGACCTGCGTGGCGTCGATCACGCCCCAAGGTGCGATCCACTCCCCCTTTGTACGGTCGGGGAACTCCTCGGTCGCCTCGAGGACGAGGCAGCGCTTCCCCGCCTTTGCCAACACGGCGGCGAGCCCCGAACCGGCGATTCCGCCACCGACGCAGACGACGTCGTACTCGGACTCGTAGGAACCACTTTCGCCAAGCACGCCCGAACGCTACAGGCTCGACCGGACGCCGAGACCGGTCCCGGACGGGCGTACTCCGCCGACCTCGGCCTACGATCCGCAAATGAGCGAGCACGAGAGCCACGAGCAGCGTCACACCCGGGCCAGCGAGGTCTTCAGCCGCTTCGTGCCGGGCGTCGAGCCTGAGCGGGTGGCGCGTTCGTTCACCAACCGGCTCGGTGCGCTCGGGTCGTTCGCGTTCGATGTCGTCGGCCACATGTGGTCACGGCCCGAGCTGTCGCGCCGTGACCGTTCGCTGATGATCATCTCCGTGCTGGCCGCGCAAGGCCGCGACGAAGAGCTCGAAGGGCACACCACCATCGGTTTGCAACACGGTCTCACCCGCTCCGAGATCGAGGAGATCAACCTGCATGTCGCTGCGTATGCCGGATTTCCGGCGGCGATGGCGGCGAACCGCTACATGGACGCTGCGTTCAAGAAGGCCGACGGCGTGGCCGAGCTGCCCAAGCGAACGGGCGTCCCACCGAAGTCCGATGAGCAGCGCGAGATCGACGGCAGCGACATCCTTCGTACGCTTACGAATGGCTTGATGGGTGCCGACCCGACCGCTGACGCCGCGGCGTTGGGAGCCCGCCTTGGCGACATCGGAGCAATCGCGCACCGGTGGGCGTTCGGTGAGATCTGGTCGCGGCCCGAGCTCTCACGGCGTGACCGTTCGCTCGTCGTCATCTCGATCCTCGTCGCCATCCAGGCGCTCGACGAGCTGAAGATCCACGTTCGCGGCGGCCTTCACCACGGGCTGACGCGCGTCGAGATCAACGAGGTCGTCACTCACCTGTCGCTGTACTGCGGCATTCCGCGAGCGCTCGATGCGCAGCGCGCCGTGAAGGCAACCTATGTGGCGATCGACGATGCGGCCGCCACGGCGTAGCGACGCGGGTCAGGCACCCACCCGGCGGCGCTTGCGGGCATCGGCCACCGACGGGGGGATGTAGCCGCCATCGGAAGCACTGAAGTTCGTCCCCGGCGTCACGATGGCGTCGATGCGGTCAAGCACGTCCTTCGTCAACACGACGTCCACCGCTCCGAGCTGCGAGGTGAGCTGCTCCATGGTGCGCGGGCCGATGATCGCGGACGTGACGGTCGGATGGTTGAGCACGAACGCGACGGCAAGATGCGGAAGCGGGATGGCGATCTCGTCGGCCAGGTCACCGAGCGCGAACGCAGCCTCGAGCTTGCGCTGGTTCTCGGGCAGCGACAGGTCGTAGCGGCCGGGCAGACGCTCGGCCCGGCGGCTGGTGAGGGTCTCGCCGCCGCGGCGCCATTTGCCGGACAGCCAGCCGCCCGCCAGCGGGCTCCACGGTATGACGCCCATGTCGTAACGCGCGCAGGTGGGCAGCACGTCGGTCTCGATGCCGCGCACGAGCATCGAATATGGCGGCTGCTCGCAGACGAAGCGCTCGCGGCCACGGCGCTCGGCCACCCACTGTGCCTCGACGATCTCCGACGCCGGAAACGTCGAACTACCGATGCTGAGCACCTTGCCCTCACGGACCAGATCGCTAAGCGCGCCTAGCGTTTCGTCGATGTCGCAGTTCGGGGCGGGGCGGTGGACCTGGTACAGATCGATCCGGTCGGTGCCGAGCCGTCGCAGGCTGTTCTCCACCTCCTGACGAATCCAGCGGCGCGAGTTGCCCTGCTGGTTGACGTCCCGGCCCATCTGGACGTGGAACTTGGTCGCGAGTACGACTTCGTCGCGCCGCCCGGCGATCGCCTTCGCCACGATCTCCTCCGATTCCCCACGCGAGTACGCGTCGGCAGTATCGACGAAGTTGATCCCGGCGTCGAGGGCGGCCCGGATGATCAGGATGGAGTCCTCGTGGTCGGGGTTGCCCATCGCCCCGAACATCATCGCCCCGAGGCACAACGGGGAGACCTGCACACCAGTACGGCCGAGCGTTCGCATCTTCATAGGGTGCACCGTAGCGAGGGATCGCGAAATTCTCCGAAGTGGGATACGACAGTCCGCCAGACTTCCCGCCGTGAGCGGCCGGGATAGCAATGAAGGCGCCGGTTCGCGGCTGTCGCCCGACCCGGCCGAGGAGACGACGCGACACGGTCCGACCGGCCTGCGGTCCCTCGCCATCGACACCGGCCCGCTGCGACGCCACCCCCAGTTCCGCCTGTTGCTCGCGGCCCGTGCCATCACGTCGCTCGGGTCGATGTCGACCTATGTCACCGTCCCGTTCCACGTCTACACACTCACGCATTCCACGCTGGCGGTCGGACTTCTGGCTGTGGCCGAGATCATCCCGCTGGTGCTGAGCGGCCTGCTGGGCGGCGCACTCGCGGACGCGTTCGATCGCCGCCGCATCATCGTCACCACCGAAGTCGGCCTGCTCGCAGGGAGCGGCATCCTCATCGCCAACGGGTACCTCCGCCATCCGCATGTGTGGCTGCTGTTCGTCTGGGCTGCGATCGCCTCCGCCATCGGCGGCCTCCAGCGACCGGCGATCGAAGCCATGCTGCCAAAGCTCGTCGACCCTTCGGAGCTCACGTCAATGGCTTCGATCCGTTCGATGATAAGTACGCTTACGCAAATCGGCGGACCCGCACTCGGCGGGCTGATCATCGCCGGCGTCGGGATCCGGGGCGCGTACGTGTTCGACGCGATCACGTTCGCGTTCTCGCTCGTGCTGTTGGTCCGCCTCCGGCCTATCGCCGTTCCTGCCGAAGCGGATGGCGTGTCGTTGCAGGGCATCGCCGACGGGTGGCGCTTCGCCCGCTCGAGCCCGGTACTCATGGGCACCTATGTGGTCGACATCGTGGCAATGGTGTTCGGCATGCCCATCGCGGTGTTCCCTGCGCTGGCCGCGGACTACGGCGGGCCGCGCACGCTCGGCCTCCTGTATGCGGCACCGGCGGTCGGCGCGTTCATCGCCACGCTCACGAGCGGCTGGAGCAATCGCGTCCAGCGTCACGGCCTCGGCGTGATCATCTCGGCCGCCATCTGGGGTGTGGCCATCGCGCTGTTCGGATTCGCCGGCTTCCTGCCGCTCGCACTCGTGCTGCTTGCGATCGCCGGCGGGGCCGACATGATGAGCGGGATCTTCCGGATGACCATCTGGAACCGCACCGTGCCTGACGAGCTTCGCGGTCGTCTGGCAAGTATCGAGATGCTCAGCTACTCGACCGGTCCGATCCTCGGCAACCTCGAGACCGGCGCCGTCGCAACGGCGTTCACACCGCGCGTCTCGATCGTCTCGGGAGGCGTGCTGTGCGTCGTAGGGACCGCCGTGCTGGCACTCGCGCTGCCCACCTTCACCGCGTATCGCGACCGGGGAGGTTCCTGGCATCGTGACCGTGCGGAGTAGCGCACAGGATCAACCCTCAGGCGGTCCTATGCGTCCCGACCCCCTTGAATGACCCCGATCCGCCCCAAGGGTCATCCTGATCACAACGGCATCGACCCGGCGGGGGATCTGACCATCGCGCCGGCTGGAACACCCAAGCCTCGCCCCGATCACCGGCAACTGCGTCGCCATTGGCAGCGACGCCGCGAAGCCTCGCTAGCGAAGTCCCCCGGGAAGCCGCTGCGCGCACCCCACGCAACGCGTCGTCGTCGGGACGGCAAGCCGCCTCTCCAGCGGGATGGACCCGCCGCAGTCGGTGCAGTCACCGCTACCATCGCTGCGAACCCGGATCGCAGCCGCGGCGAGCGCGGTGAGTTCACGCCGGTACTGGTCGAGCAGCCCGCTGATCTGCGCCCGCTCGAACGCGACCGTCTGTCCCTCGGGGTCGTGCTCGTCGTCAGGCGGACTCTCCTCGGACGCGGCCGCGATCTCGGCGAAGCCGGCCGTCAGCGACTGGACCAACGCCGTCAGCCGGGCCTGTTCGGCGGCGATGCCGGCGACGACGTCATCGCGTTCGTCTGCCGACACCCCCCGATTCTCGCACCGGGTCGTCACCTCCAATTCGGGGCAGGCATTGGCCGATGGCCGACCCAAACCCGCGCCTGGCACAGCCCACCCGGGAGCCGGCTGTGCCATTCGTCTGCGCGCTGATGATTGCGTGAAGCGCGCTCCGCAATGTGTCGGCCCGGAAGCCATCGCCGCCCAGGTCGCCGACGCACCAGGAGTCGAGCACGGTCGTGATGCCGCTCGCCGCAAGCATCGCGTCGTGACCCGCAACTGCGGCGTCGGCCGGCCACAGCGACTGGGGCCGCGGACGGAGATGCCATTCGAGCGCGCCCATGTGGATCGCGGTTGCCCAGCACCGTTTCTGCGAGAGCGGTTGCCACCGCTCGGCAACACCGCGGCAAGTACTCAGTAGCGTCTGCTCCTGCGGAGTGGCGGCAACCTTTCTCCGTCGATGGCCTCAGCCAGTCGCGACGGTCGTGGGTCCATCGTGATGGCTCGGTATGTCCCTTCGTCAGGCGACGCGAAGCGGCGACGACTCACTCAGCTAGCAGCACAGCGCAGTGCAAGTGTGTGAGCAGGAGGTGACATCCGATCCTGGGGGCGTTCGGCAACCCTCTCCGGGGTCTGTGACGGGTTGCCGCGACCAGGATGGCGCGACCACGTGTTGGATGCCGCGACCGGGCGGTTCGGGGCTTGCCCTTGGCAAGCTCCAGATGTGTCTAGTCCGATTTCCGGGTCGCGGCACCACCCCAGGGCCGTCGCCAGAACTTGGCGTGATGCACGCAGGCGAGGCCTTGGGTCTTTCGTGTTCAGCTGCCGGAGCCGGGGGCGTCGGTATGGGGCAGATCACCGTGCCGTCCTCCTCACGGAGAGTGATCGACGGGGTCGACCGGCTTACGATCTGTTGGTCTGAACGGCGAGGGCCTGAGTCGTGGAATGATGCGGACGCTTCCCGGCGCGGCAAAAATGAATGGAGTGATTCGGTGGGTACTCGTAGATGCCTTCGGCTTTGCGTTGCGACCGCGATGTTGGCGTTGGGTACGCCGGTTCTCGTAGGGCCTTTGGTGTTGCCTCGCGCTGTGGCATTTGTACCCGCGCTGACGAAGACGGTCTCGTGGAATGGCTCTCGCAGCCGAGGTGTGCCCGATCGATCCCCGCACGGATCATCTGCTGGGCGCGTTGTCAGGTCGTTGTCGTTTGCTGAGTATCGAGCCGCCTGGTCGCACGGACCGGATTGTGGGTGCTGCACGCGCGTCGTTCGAGAGGACGTTCTGCGCACGGACGTTCGAGCGCCTCGAACTGCATCGTGTCGAGGCGCTGGAACGCCTTGTCGACGAAGCGAGTGAGACGGGACTGCTCGTTGAGTTGAAGTCCGACCCGGGCCAGCTCGGTCTCGAAACGCTGCTGCGTGAGATCAGCAAGTTGACCATGGTCCGTGCGTTGAACATCCCGGCCGACCTGTTCGAGCACGTGTCCCCACGAGTGGTTGAGGCGTGGCGGCAACGGGCAACAAGGTCCTACCGGTCCGATCTTCTTCGCGTCACCGCAGCCGGTCAGAGTGACGCTTGTCGCCGCGTTGTGCTGGTCGCGCCGGGCCGAGATTACCGACGCGTTGGTCGATCTGCTCCTCGGGCTGGTCCACAAGATCAACACGCACGCCGACCGCCGCGTCGAGCGTGAACTGATCGCCGACCTTCGACGTGTCCGAGGCAAAGAGCAGATCTTGTTCCGGGTCGCCGAGGTCGCCGTCGAACGACGACACGATTCGCTCAGCGGTCTACCCAGTCGTCGATGAACGCACCCTGCGGGATCTGGTCCGCGAGGCCCGAGCAGAGGAGCGTGTTCAACGACCGGGTCCGGACGGTGTTGCGGTCGTCGTACTCGTCGTACTACCGGCGCATGCTCCCCGCGTTGCTCAGCGCGCTGACGTTCCGGTCGAACAACACCGCCTACCGGCCCGTCCTCGACGCGATCGAGCTGTTGAAACGCTACGCGGCGACGACCGGCAAGTCCCGCTACTACGAAGCCACCGACTCCGTCCCGCTCGATGGGGTCGTGCCGAAAAGCTGGCGGCCCGCCGTGATCGACGACCGTGATCGCGTCGAGCGAATCCCGTATGAGCTGTGCGTCCTCGTCGCGCTTCGCGACGCGATCCGTCGACGCGAGGTGTACATCGATGATGCCCGCCGGTGGCGAGACCCTGACCACGATCTACCCGCAGACTTCGAAGCGACCAAGGACGTGCACTACGAATCGTTGCGACAACCAACCGATCCCGCGGAGTTCATCAGCGGCCTGCGCGAACGAATGCGACTCGCGCTCGCCCGGTTCGATAAGGCGATCACCAACGACTCCTGCGGTGGCGTGCGGGTCGTGACACGCCACGGTGATCCGTGGATCACCGTGCCACGCATGGACGCACTCCCCGAACCCGTGCGCCTCGACCGCTCAACGCGAAATCATCGACCCGGCGACACTCCGCGGCCGCTTGTTGTTGGCGCTATTCGCGCTCGGCACGAACATGGGCATCAAGGGGGTCGTGTCGACCGGTGACCACGGCGAGACCGTGACAGCGTTGCGGTACGTACGCCGGCACTACATCACCCGCGAAAACCTCCGTAGGGCGATCACTCGGGTCGTGAAC
>JAYUDQ010000063.1:0-2672 GCA_043739745.1 Acidimicrobiia bacterium
CTGCGCTCACGTCGGCTGTTGTGTAGTCGGTGGCTGTTGTCATCGCTCGTGATGGTTGCGGCTCGAGCGCGGCGGCGAACGTCAACGGTACGAAGGTCGGAGCAGCCCGGATCGTCATAGGCGCGCCGCCCCCGAGGCCCTCGGGTTCAACCTCCGCCGGCGAAGCGTCGGGCTGCGCGAGGCCCGACTCCGGGACATCGGAAAGGGTCCGCGGGGCGCCGAGCGACAGACCGGACGGCAGAAAGGAACTCGACAGGCCCGGGCGTTCCCATGGCGTCGGTGGCGGGGCGCCCTCGGCACGCCACTCGGACTTGGATTCGGCAAGAGCGAACGCGCCCGCAGGATCACCCATGAAGTCGTTGTCGTCGTCGTCGGTATCGGTGAAGAGCGATGAGCTGGGCAGCATCGAACCCCCGAGTGTCGAAAGATCAGGCGGCGCGAGCAGCGGCCACGGCTCGTCTCGTGTGTCCGCCATTGGAGCCTCGCGTTCGTCAGGCGACTCCACGAGCAGGTCCCCATTCTGGTTGTGTTCGACGTAGGTCACGAGCCCGTCCCTCTCGAGAAATGATGCATCGGGCCAGTCCATCGGCGTTCCGCCCAGTCGACTTGACCGTGCGGGGCGCGAGAACTGAACGAAATCTCAGCCCTGAACCCCGCCGCGGCGGCTTGGAACCAGTAGAGGCCGCCCGCCGGTAGGATGGCCAACCGCCCGAGCGCCTTGCTCCGGTGTCCACGAAAGACGAATCCCCTGACCTCGCGCCTCCTCGACCACCGCCGCGACGACACTGGGATCATCGACGGTAGCGATACGCTTTCAGGTCGTCGTTCCGCCGCAGCGGAGCAATCCAGAAGCGTTGCACTGCCGAGCCAGACCGAAGAGATCTGGCGTTACTCGAGGGTTGACCAGATCGATGTTGGTCGGTTCGTGTCGATCGCCGGCTCGGGCTGTTCGGTCGAGCTCCCTGACGACGCGGTGGCCGCCGGCGTGGTCGTCCGCCGCCTGGCTGAACTGACCGACGCTGATGCTTCGTCGGTCGGCGAGCTCGTTCCCGACTCCTTCGACGGGTTGGTCCTTCTGGCGGTCGCGACCCTGAGCGATGTCGTACTGATCGACGTTCCGGCGGGAGCGGTCGTCAGCACCCCGATTCGGATCCACCACCACATCACGGCCGACAGTGCGGTGATCAGCACCCGTGTCGTCGTACGCAGTGGGTCGAACAGCGACGTCACGGTGATCGAACGGGCCACATCCGACGACGTGTTCTCGCTCTTCCTGCCGATCTCCGAGTTGCTCCTCGCACCTTCAGCGCGGCTCCGGTACGTGACCGTGCAGGAGCTCGGCCCACGCATGTGGCAATTGGCCATGCAGTCCAGTCGTGCCGGAACCGACTCGACACTTTCCACCATGGCCGTCGCACTCGGCGGTTCCTACGCGCGCCTACGTTCTGATGCAAGCATCATCGGACGAGGCGCGCACAACGAACTGCTCGCTGTCTACTTTGGCGAGGGTCATCAGATGCACGACTTTCGCACGGTCCAGTCGCATATTGCACCGAACTCGACCAGCGATCTGCTCTTCAAGGGCGCGGTCGAGGACAGTGCGCAGTCGGTCTATTCGGGGCTCATCCACATCGGCGAGAAAGCAAAGGGGACGATTGCGAACCAGACCAATCGCAACCTGCTGCTCTCGGCGAACGCGTCCGCGGAATCGGTGCCGAACCTCGAGATCGAGAACAACGAGGTGAAGTGCAGCCACGCCTCCGCCGTCGGACCTATCGACGAAGACCATCGCTACTACCTTGAATCCCGAGGGGTGCCGGCCGACGTCGCTGAGCGGCTGATCGTGCTCGGGTTCTTCGCCGACCTGCTCGACCGTATTCCGGATGACGCGCTGCGCGACCAGCTCATCACCGCGGTCGAGGCCAAATTCGACCGGAGGTCGGCATGAAACGGTTCGACCGGAGGTCGGGATGAGCGCCGTCGTGCTGTGCGCATTCGCCGAACTGGCACCGTCATCGGCCCGCCGATTCGATTGCGTCGACTCGACCGGCACGGCCCATCGCATTGCCGTTGTTCGTATCGTGGATGACCTCTATGGGCTGGCCGACACCTGCAGCCATGCGGACGTATCGCTGAGCGAGGGGACGGTGTGGGACGACGAGTGTGAGATCGAGTGCTGGAAGCACGGCAGCATGTTCTCGCTGAAGACCGGCGAGCCAACCACGTTCCCGGCCACCCGCCCCGTCCACGTCTACGCAATCGCCCGAGTCGGCAACGACATCGTTGTGGAGCTGCCATGAGCACCCAATCGACCACCCGACAGGTCCAGTCGGTCGCGTTCGCCACCGGCTCCGACCATCGGGGCTCGCGCCTCGTGATCGAGGATCTACGGGCTTCGATTCCCGGCCGCGAGCTCCTCTTCGGCGTCAATCTGGTTGTGCCGGCTGGCGAGGTCCACGCCATCATGGGTCCGAACGGGTCGGGCAAGTCGACCCTTGCGCATGTGCTGATGGGCCGCCCCGGCTACGAGCGGGTCTCGGGCAGCGTCACCATCGACGGCACCGAGCTGCTCGCCCTACCGACGTGGCAGCGGGTCCAAGCCGGCCTGTTCCTTGGTATGCAGTACCCGACCGAGGTCCCCGGGGTGCACATGGAAGACGTGTTGTTCGAGT
>JAYUDQ010000064.1:0-2670 GCA_043739745.1 Acidimicrobiia bacterium
CGAGACCGGGCCCGGTTCGGTCGACGGGTCCTCGTTCTCGGCGCCTGCGTGGGAGGTGTCGTCAGCCATGCGCCGACGTCACTTCTCGTCGACGATCTCGGCGTCGATCACGTCGTCGTCGTTCGACGCGGACGAACCAGATCCGCCTGACGATCCAGCATCGCCCGAGCCGGAGCCGCCGCCGGCGTTGGCCGCGGCCGCCTCGTACAGCTTCTGCGTGGCCGTCTGGCTGGCCGTGGCGAGCGACTCGGTGGCCCGCTTGATGGCCTCGACGTCGGTGCCGCCGATGCTCGTCTTCAACTCGGCCAGCGCCGCCTCGAGACGGGTCTTCTCGTCGGCCGGGATCTTCTCGCCCTGCTCACGGACGAGCTTCTCGATCTGGTAGACGAGGCTGTCGGCGTTGTTGCGTACCTCGGCCTCCTCCTTACGGCGACGGTCGTCCTCGGCGTGCGCCTCGGCGTCTTTCACCATCCGCTCGATGTCCTCTTTGCCCAACGAGGACTGGCCGGTGATCGTCATCGACTGCTCCTTGCCAGTGGCCCGGTCCTTGGCGGACACGTGCACGATGCCGTTGGCGTCGATGTCGAAGGTGACCTCGATCTGCGGCACGCCACGGGGGGCGGGCGGCAGGTCGACGAGCTGGAACTTGCCGAGCGTCTTGTTGTACATCGACATCTCGCGCTCGCCCTGCAGCACGTGGATCTCGACCGACGGCTGCATGTCGTCGGCCGTGGAGAACACCTCGGTACGACGGGTGGGGATGGTCGTGTTGCGCTCAATGAGCTTGGTCATGACGCCACCCTTGGTCTCGATGCCCAGCGAGAGCGGCGTGACGTCGAGCAGCAGCACGTCCTTGACGTCGCCCTTCATGACACCGGCCTGGACGGCCGCGCCGATGGCCACGACCTCGTCCGGGTTGACGCCCTTGTGGGGCTCCTTGCCGGTGATGCTTTGCACGAGGTCCTGCACCGCGGGCATGCGGGTGGAGCCACCGACCATGACGACGTGGTCGATCTCGGCCTTGCTGAGGCCGGCATCTTTGATGGCCTGCTCGAACGGCGAGCGACAGCGCTCGACCAGGCTGGCCGTGAGCTCCTGGAACTTGGCCCGCGTGAGCTGCACGTCGAGGTGCTTCGGGCCCTCGCTCGTGGCCGTGATGAAGGGCAGGTTGATCTGCGTCTGCTGGACCTGGCTCAGCTCGATCTTGGCCTTCTCGGCCGCTTCCTTGAGGCGCTGGACCGCCATCTTGTCGGCACTCAGGTCGACGCCTTCGGAGTTCTTGAAGTCCTTGGCCAGCCAGTCCATGATCGCCTGGTCCCAGTCGTCGCCGCCGAGGTGCGTGTCGCCATGGGTCGACTTCACCTCGAAGACGCCGTCGCCGATCTCGAGCACCGACACGTCGAACGTGCCGCCGCCGAGGTCGAACACGAGAATCGTCTGATCCTCGCTCCCCTCCTTGTCGAGGCCGTAGGCGAGGGCGGCGGCCGTGGGCTCGTTGATGATGCGCATCACCTCGAGGCCTGCGATCTGGCCGGCCTCCTTGGTGGCCTGGCGCTGCGCGTCGTCGAAGTACGCCGGCACGGTGATGACAGCCTGCGTGACGGTGTCGCCCAGGTAGGCCTCGGCGTCGCGCTTCAGCTTCATGAGCGTGCGGGCGCTGATCTCCTGCGCGGTGTACTTCTTGCCGTCGATCTCGGTCGTCCAGTTCGTGCCCATATGGCGCTTGACGGACCGGATCGTGCGGTCAGCGTTGGTGACGACCTGGCGCTTGGCCACCTCGCCGACGAGGACCTCGCCGGACTTCGAGAAGCCGACGATGGACGGGGTGGTGCGGGCACCCTCGGCGTTGGGGATGACGACGGGCTCGCCCGCCTCCAGCACGCTGACGACCGAGTTGGTGGTGCCGAGGTCGATGCCTACAGCCTTGGCCATGGTGAAGCTCCTTGGGATTTCGGTGGTTCGGGTTGATTGGGGGGAAACCTTGCGCAACCGTTTCGGCATCGGCCGGGCTGCGTTGACGACGACAACCGTAGCAAAGTTGAGCGTATTCCTATCAACTTGCGTTTTGGACTCAGCGTCCGTTCGAGGAGAAGTGCTGATAGTCCTTCACCGTGGTGAACCGCCCACCCCATCCCCATCCTTGTGCGGCGAACGCTCGGACCACGACCCCCCGGTCGCTCACCACGCCGGGCTCGCCGGCAACCGCAATACGGTCGGCGAAGCGCTGTGCGAACGAGTCGAGGGTGCTGCGATCAGCCCGGACGTACGGGTTCTGCACCGGATTGATGTCGAGGGCGCGACCAGACGCGTGCTGGGAGAACCCGCGCGTGGCGCCGAACGGCGGCCGGCAGTTGAACGCCGAGGTGTTGTTCGCCTTGGTCGACGCGTCGTCGTCACCCCCGTACGCCTCGATCGGAACCATCTGTTCGATCGGGAACTTGGCCGCGAACAGCGCAGCGAAGACCCGGGCCAGCGCAACGGTCGCGTCGCGGTGCACGACGAGGTGGCCGTCGTGCGTCGCGCCGTCGAAGCCCCAGTAGGAGAGGGTGAGGTCGCGCAGATCCGTGAGCCGGACCGGGCAGCCGCGATGCCAGGTCACGCCCGTCATCGCCGCCCGGGTGGCTGGGTCGAGGACGGTCACGGTGCTGCAGAACCGTCCCGAAGCGCACC
>JAYUDQ010000065.1:0-2668 GCA_043739745.1 Acidimicrobiia bacterium
GTGGCCCCCGGGCCGGATGCCACCGCGGAGATCCTCGAGTTGACGAAAGGCCGCGGCGTCGACCTCACCCTCGATCTCGTCGGGGCGGATTCCACGTTGGCGTTGGCATTCGCGATCGCGCGGGCAGGTTCGCGCATCGCGTTGGTGGGCGCAGCAGGCGGGTCGGCCACGTACAATTTCTGGGCCACCAAGTTTGAAGTGCAGTTGTCGACCTCGATCTGGGGGAGCATCACCGACCTGCGTGACGTGATCGCGTTGGCGGAACGCGGTCTGCTGACGCCGAAGGTGACGACGTACTCGTTCGACCGTATTCCCGAAGCATTCCGTGCACTCGAGGGCGGCACCCTGGAAGGGCGCGCTGTCATCCTTCCCCATGGCTGAGTTTGATGTACGGCTTCCATCGTCGGTCGTGATGAGGTAGAGTCGCTGTCAAGAAACATGTTCAGCAAGGGGAGGGACATGTCGCCCAACTCTCAGCACATTGTGGGAACGATCCACCGAAGGAATGCACATGCCCAACTCTGTCAAACCACATTCGGCCCGATCGAGCGGGGTGACGTACCAGCAATTGCTGGACACAGACGCTTACCCCGTGCCGGACGTCTTGCGGCTCGAGTCGCCCCGGTATCTGGGCAGCGATGACATATCCAAGGATCGCTACATCTCTCGCGAATGGCACGAACGAGAAGTCGATCGCCTGTGGAGGCGGGTGTGGCAGTTCGCATGTCGCGAGGAGCAGATTCCCCAGGTCGGCAGCTTCGTCGTGTACGACATTGCCAACCTGTCGTTCATCGTCATGCGATGTGCCGACGGCGGCATCAAGGCGTACTACAACGCGTGCCTGCACCGCGGCCGGCAATTGAAAGATGCCAGTGGTCGGTGCGCGGAGATGCGATGTTCGTTCCACGGTTTCTCGTGGGCCCTCGACGGCTCGCTCTCGGACGTACCGGCCCGTTGGGATTTCGACCACGTCGACGACGCCGAGTTCGCCCTGCCCGAGGCCAAGGTCGGCACATGGGGTGGCTTCGTGTTCATCAACCCAGATCTGAACGCAGCACCCCTGGAGGACTTCCTCGGCGATCTCCCGCAACACTTCGCCAGGTGGGATTTGGCGAGCCGTTACATCCAAGGTCATGTCTGCAAGACCGTGCGGGCCAACTGGAAGGTGGTCCAAGAGGCTTTCTGCGAGTCGTACCACGTTTCCGGCACACACCCGCAGGCGGTGCCGTACCTCGGTGACGTCAACAGCCAGGTCGATGTCTGGGACAACTTCGCGCGCGTCATCACTCCCGGTGGCACGGCCAGCCCGCTGTTGGGTTGGGAGCCAACCGAAGAGCAGATCCTGCGTTACATGCTGGACATCCGCATCGACGAGGAAAGCTTTGTGTCGCTCGCCCCGGGACAGACCGCCCGTGCGGCGTCGGCAGCCGCCGCACGGGAGCGGTGGCGACCGGTAGTCGGCGAGCAAGTCGACGAGTGGTCGGATGCCGAATTCATCGACAACATCGACTACACGTTGTTTCCCAATTTCCACCCGTGGGGCGCCTATAACCGCATCGTCTACCGGTTCCGGCCGAACGGCAACGACCACCGCACTGCCCTCATGGAAGTGTTCCTTCTGGCGCCCTTCAGTGGTGAGCGGCCCCTACCGGCGAAGATCACCTACCTCGGCCCCGACGACCCCTGGACCATGGCTCCAGAGCTGGGCATGCTGGCCAAGGTGTTCGAGCAGGACAGCTTCAACATGCCCATGGTGCAGAAAGGGCTTGAGCAGACTGCCAAACTCGGTGTCACTCTGGCCAACTACCAGGAATCGAAGGTGCGCTGGCTGCACCAGCAGTTGGCCGCTTGGCTGGAGGATTGAACATGCTCGGACTCGTGCACCCGTTCAGCAAGGCCATCTATGAGCAGGATGGCAATGGCAACGTACGTGTCAGCCTGCGCGGGGCGACCGGGCTGTTCCGGCCCGACGGCAGTTGGATCGAAGGCGAGATCTTTGCAGCCGACCCGCAGTTCTGCGGATGGATCGGCGGCCCGAAGGTGGCCCACCACCGCATCCAGCCCGGTCAGAGCTGACCAGTTCCGCGATGAGCCGCTCGGCCCAAGACCTCGGCTGGCCAGACCTCGTCTGGTCACACTTCAGCCGACCCCGCTTCGGGCAGTTCGACGAGCGAGTCGCCGCGGCTGCGGCCGCCGGATTCAGCGCCATCGGACTCTACGCTCTTGAGTACCGGCGCCTTCGTGACGAAGAGCACCGTTCGTTGGGCGACATCGCCGACGTCCTGCGCGCCAATGGCCTCGTCCTCGGCGAGATCGAGACGGTCAAGGGCTGGTGGGCCACCGGCGGCGACGCGCACGCTGATTGCGAACTCGTGGAGTCGCTCGCGTACGAGTTGGCCGATGGCGTCGGCGCACGCTACCTGCAGGCGATCGGCTCGTACGAGGGCTCGTTCGACGAAGCCGTAGCCGGATTCGCCGCATTGTGCGATCGCGCCGCCGACCACGGGTTGAAGGTCGGCATCGAATGGTTGCCGTACACGAACATCGCCAACGCCGACGATGCCCGGCGCATCGTCGAGGCGGCGGATCGACCGAACGGTGGATATTGCGTCGACATCTGGCACCACATCCGCGGCGCCAACGACGTGGCGATGTTGCGCCGGTTGCC
>JAYUDQ010000066.1:0-6955 GCA_043739745.1 Acidimicrobiia bacterium
CCGAAGCTCCGCGACAGCCTCATCGCGTCCGAGGCTCAGGTTCGCCGCAACGCGCAGGCGACACCATTGGTGCGCGACGTCCCGGGAATGGACATCGAGACGCTGAACGTTCCGGCGCCCGATTTCGATGCCGCGCGTGAGCTGTTCAAGACACTCGAGTTCCGAGCCCTGACGGACCGCACGTTGTCGGCGTTCGAGATGATCTGGGGGAGCGGTGCGCAAGGCGCGGCGCCGGCCGACGGCGAGCGGCTCGAGGTGCTGGTGCTGCCCGCCACCGAAGGCGTGTTCGAGGAACTGCTGAGCGTCGACAATGTGTCGCTCGCCGGGATGTGGCGTGGAGTCGAGGGCCGTTCGGTGCTGGAAGGTATCGCACTCGCCATCCCCGAAGGCGGCACGTGGTGGCTGGCGGGCGATCGGCTTGCCGAGGTGGAGGTGAAGGACTTCCTCCAGACGCTCCTCTCGCACGGGCCCGAGTCGGTGAACGGCCACCGGACCAAGGAGCTGCTGCGGTCACTCCACGACATCGGCTATTCACTCGACCCTGCTGAGGACTTCGCCGAGCGCGGCGTGGGCGGTCCGATCGGCGACGGCATCGATCTCGACACCGCCCTGTGCGGATACCTGCTCGACCCGTCGAAGGACAAGTACGAACTGGAGGAGCTCGCCCTCACGTATGCCGGAATTGATCTGCGCGCAGTGGATTCTGCACCTTCGGATCAACTCGACTTCGGGGGCACCGGCGATGACCCGATCGACGCTGTCGCCCGGCGGGCGCTGGCCACGGCACGCTTGGCCGAGCCCATCCGCAGCGCCCTCTCGGCCCGCGGGCTGGAGAAGCTCTACGTCGAGATCGAACGTCCGCTCATCGGCGTCCTCGCCCGCATGGAGGCGATCGGCGTACGCATCGACACGACGTACCTGAAGGAGCTGTCGCAGTCCCTCACGGCCGAGGCCCGCCGGTTGGAGGAAGAGGTCCAGGAGCATGCGGGGGAGCGCTTCACCGTCAACTCGGTCCCGCAGCTGCGCACGATCCTGTTCGACAAGCTCGGGCTGAAGACGGACAAGAAGACCAAGACCGGCTACTCGACCGATGCACAGGCGCTGGAGAAGATCCGCGGCGAGCACCCCATCGTGGACACGCTGCTGCGCTACCGCGAGGTCGAGAAGCTGCGCTCCACCTACGGCGAGAACCTCATCGCCGAAGTCGCGGCCGACGGGCGCATCCACGCCACGTTCAACCAGACCGTCGCCCGGACCGGGCGGCTCAGCTCCGACCAGCCGAACCTGCACAACATCCCCATCCGCTCCGAGGAGGGCCGCCGGTTCCGGCGCGCGTTCATCCCGGCCGAGGGCTGCTCGCTGCTCGTCGCTGACTACAACCAGATCGAGCTGCGGGTGATCGCACATCTCGCACAGGACCCCGGCCTGATCGAGGCGTTCCGTACGCGCGCAGACGTTCACAACGAGACTGCGAAACGGGTGTTCCATGTCGAAGACGGGGAGGTGACGATCGCGCAACGGTCGAAGGCGAAGATGGTGTCGTACGGGCTGGCGTACGGCATGGAGTCGTACGGTCTCGCGCAGCGCCTCGGCGTACCGGTGAAGGAGGCGCAGGAGATCCTCGACGCCTACTTCGTCGCGTTCCCGAACGTTCGCCACTTCATGGAGGCCTCGGTCGCCGATGCCCGCAACAAGGGCTACACGGAGACGCTGTTCGGTCGCCGCCGGCTCATCCCCGACCTTCAGTCGCCGAACTACTCGCGCCGCGCCGCGGCCGAGCGCCAGGCCAAGAACGCCGGCATCCAGGGGCTCGCAGCGGACATCTTCAAGGTCGCGCTCGTGCGTCTCGACCGGGCCGTTCTCGAGGGCGGCTACCGCACCCGCCTGATCCTGCAGGTGCACGACGAGGTCATCCTCGAGGTCCCGCCGCACGAGGCCGAAGTAATAGGCGCGCTTACGGTTGAGACGCTGATGGGCGCAGCGCAGTTGGATGTGCCGCTCGAGGTGAACGTGTCCTGGGGTGCCAGCTGGGCGGAGGCGAAGGGTTGACGCTTCCGGTCCGCCTCGGTGTCTGCATCCTGCCGACCAGCAGGTGGGCCGACTCCCGTGCCACGTGGATCGACCTGGACATCGCCGGTGTCGATCATCTGTGGACATACGATCATCTCTCATGGCGCGACCTGCGGGATGGTCCGTGGTTCGGGGCCATGCCGCTGCTGACGGCCGTCGCGTCGGTGACGTCAAGGGCGATGGTCGGACCGATCGTGGCGTCGCCGAACTTCCGGCATCCGGTACCGTTCGCGAAAGAAGTACTGACCGCAGCCGACATCAGTGAGGGACGATTCGTCTGCGGCATCGGTGCGGGTGGGGTCGGCTGGGATGCGACGGTGTTGGGCCGGCCGGCATGGCCGCGAGCGGAACGGACGGCGCGGTTCGAGGAGTTCACCGGGTTGTTGCATTCGATGCTCTCGGCTGGATCCACTACTCATAGGGGGACGTACTATTCGGCGAGTGAGGCAATGATGCTGCCGACTCCGCCGGCTCCGGTACCGCTGGCCATCGCTGCGACCGAACCGCGGGGCATGCACCTCGTCGCACAGTACGGCGAGTGGTGGATCACGTTCGGCGACTTCCTGCGGGCCGGCGACCTGTCCGACGAGGAATGCCTCGCCGCGGTCGCTGCCCAGGCGGCGTTGCTGGATGCCGCCTGTGCCGCTGCCGGTCGCCGGCCCGCGTCGGTCCGGCGCCTGCTGTTGGCTGGTTCCACCCGTGAGCCGTGGCTCGACTCGGTCGACTCATTCCTCACGCTCGTGCACCGCTATGCGGCGATCGGCATCACCGACGTCGTCATCCACGCACCGCGCGCCGAGCCGCCGCACGTTGCCGACCCGCTCGTCTTCGACCACATCATCGGGTTGCTCGCATGAACCACTGGTTCGAGGACATGGCCGACGCCGCCATCGACGCCGGACACCTGCGGTTTCGCGCCGGCCGGCGAGATTCCGTCTGCACGATTCGCAAAATCACCGACCGGAGAGAAACCGAATTGCGGTCACCGGCCACGTGCCCGTGCGGTTTCGCACCGCCCGGCGAGAACCCGAAACCTGCAATCGTTTCCCCGCCGCCCGGAGAGGACGCGAAACGACGCTCGCGCCTCGGAGCCGTAGACCGATGAGCGCGCACTGGTTCGAGGACATGGCCGACTTCATGGGTCCCGCATACCTCCGCTACTCGTTCACGAAGGGCACCGAGCAGGAGGTCGCGTTCCTGACGGCTGCGCTCGGCCTCTTGCCCGGCATGCGCGTGCTCGACGTCGGCTGCGGCCCCGGCCGGCACTCGCTCGCGCTTTCGAGGCGGGGGATGGATGTGCTCGGCGTCGACATCTCGGGCCGCTTCGTCGGGCTCGCCACCGCCGCGGCGGCAGCTGAGGGCTCGTCCGCGCAGTTCGAGCGGGCCGATGCCCGGGTGCTGCGCTTCTGCAACGAATTCGACGTCGTGCTCTCGCTCTGCCAGGGCGGGTTCGGGTTGGTCGGGCGCGAGGAGGACGGTGCCGCCGACGCACAGGTGATCGGTGGGATGGCACGGGCGCTGCGGCCCGGCGGCCGTCTCGTGGTCAGCGCGTTCAGCGCCTACTTCATGCTCCGCAACCTCGAGACGAGCGACTCGTTCGACGCCGCCACCGGCGTGAACCACGAGCGCACCGAGCTGCGCGATGGTGGCGAGGGCCGGCGCGACGTCGACCTCTGGACCACCTGCTTCACGCCCCGCGAGCTGCGCCTGATGGTGGAGCGGGCGGGACTCGTCGTCGAGCGCCTATGGTCGGTGACGCCGGGCGCCTACGCCGAACATGCACCGGTGGTCGACCAGCCCGAGTTCCTCGTCATCGCCCGGAAACCCGATCGGAGGCCGACGCCTTGACCAGCCTCGACCCGCCCTCATCGCCCGACGCTCCACTCGCGAAGCGCTCGCCGACCACGGCATTGGGCAATTCGCTCCAGGCCGCGCTCACGATCATCGGTGGAATCGTCGCGTTCCTCTGGATCGTCGAAGTCATCGACACGATCGACAAGCACCGCCTCGACGCCTGGGGCGTCCGGCCGCACACCCTCGTCGGTTTGCGCGGCATCGTGTTTGCGCCGTTCCTGCACTCCGGGTTCGGTCACCTCATCGGCAACACCGTGCCGTTCGCGCTCCTCGGCCTGGTCGTCCTGACCGGCGGCGTCCCCCGGTTCTTCGCCGTCACCGCCGTCGTGGCCGTCACCAGCGGGACTGGTACGTGGGTTCTCGGGCAGTCGAACCAGGTCCACATCGGCGCCAGCGGCGTGGTGTTCGGCTACCTCGGATACCTCGTCTCGCGGGGCTTCTTCGAGCGCAAGCTCGGCCAGATCGCGGCGGGCGTGCTCGTCGCGCTCGTCTACGGCGGCATGATCTGGGGCGTCCTGCCGAACCAGCGCGGCGTCTCCTGGCAGGGCCACTTCTTCGGTCTGCTCGGGGGCGTGCTCGCGGCGCGGCTACTGGCCCCGGCCCCGGCAACCAACTGACCGCGCGCGAAGTCGGGGGGCCTCGCGCGCGAAGGTGACCTGAAACGTCGGTCCGAACGGATTTCGACCCCACTTCGCACGCCTGCCTACCCAACTTCGCACGCGCCCCGAGTTCGCAGGTCGGGACATCGATGCGGCGCTGGTAGTTTGTTCGATCTCTCCGCCGATCCGTGCGTCAGAGGGCCGTTTCCCGGAAGTGCCGGTGTCGCGGCCGACCCGACCTAGCGAAAGCCCAGTACCCAGCACATGAGTGACACGTTCACGCTGAACGAAACCCTGCCCGACGAGAATCTGTTCGGCACCTTCGACGAGGATGGCAACTACATCCCGCGTCAGATAACCAGCAACGACCTGGTCGGCTCCTTCGAAGATGCCATCGGCGGCACCATCGTCAGCTTCGAAGACGGCGACATCGTCAAGGGCACCGTCGTCAAGATCGACAAGGACGAGGTCCTCCTCGACATCGGCTTCAAGAGCGAGGGTGTCATCCCGAGCCGTGAGCTGAGCATCCGCCACGACGTCGACCCCTCCGAGATCGTCAGCCTCGGCGAGGAGATCGAAGCCCTCGTCCTTACCAAGGAGGACAAGGAAGGCCGCCTCGTCCTGTCCAAGAAGCGCGCGCAGTACGAGCGGGCCTGGGGCACGATCGAGAAGATCCGCGAGAACAACGGCGTCGTGGAGGGCCCGGTCATCGAAGTCGTCAAGGGCGGCCTCATCATCGACATCGGCCTGCGCGGCTTCCTCCCCGCATCGCTCGTCGAGCTACGCCGGGTGCGCGACCTGCTGCCCTACGTCGGCAAGACGCTGCAGACCAAGATCATCGAGCTCGACAAGAACCGCAACAACGTGGTCCTCAGCCGTCGTGCGTGGCTCGAAGAGACGCAGAAGGAGCAGCGCGAGGATTTCCTCACGAACCTCAAGCCCGGCGAGATCCGCGAGGGCGTCGTGTCCAGCGTCGTCAACTTCGGTGCGTTCGTCGACCTCGGCGGCATGGACGGCCTCGTCCACGTGTCCGAGCTGTCGTGGAAGCACGTCGACCACCCGTCGTCGGTTGTCACCGTCGGCGATCGCATCACCGTCCAGGTGCTCGAGGTCGACTACTCACGTGAGCGCATCAGCCTTTCGCTGAAGAACACGCAGCAGGATCCGTGGGCCGAGTTCGCCGGCGCCCAC
This sequence comes from Acidimicrobiia bacterium, assembly GCA_043739745.1. Classification (GTDB taxonomy): domain Bacteria; phylum Actinomycetota; class Acidimicrobiia; order Acidimicrobiales; family JANYDT01; genus JAYUDQ01. The sequence continues at coordinate 5,715 of JAYUDQ010000066.1, forward strand.
CGCGTGGGCGAGCTGGTCTACGGCCGGGTCACCAAGCTCGTGCCGTTCGGTTCCTTCGTCCAGGTCGGCGAGGGCATCGAAGGCCTCGTCCACATCTCGGAGATGGCCGGCCACCACGTCGACCACCCCGAGCAGGTCGTCAGCCCCGGCGAAGAGCTATGGGTCAAGATCATCGACCTGGACCTCCAGCGCCGGCGCATCAGCCTGTCGATCAAGCAGGCTGCGGAAGGTGGCATCGTCGCCGCCGAGTACCAGGCCGCCTTCGGCGAGCATGCCTATGACAGCGAGGGCAACTACATCGGCGAGTACGAGACCGGTGAGTTCACGCCCGACAACGAGGCCCAGGCCGCATGGCTGGCCGAGTACAACGCCAGCCAGGCCGCAGCCGCGGCCGAAGGTGGCGAAGCGGTCGCCGCGGAGACGGCCGAAGCACCCGCCGCCGCGGCACCCGCCGCTGAGGCCGCGCCCGAAGCCTGACCTTTCTGCGTCCGTAGTAGCCACACACTGACCCAAAGGAGCGCCGCCCCCACGGGCGGCGCTCCTTCGCATTGCGATTGTTCCTTGAAGGAATGCGGCAAGTGAGCGGCGGCTCGAAAGACCCGACACTGCGTTCGCGGAAAGGCGCGCCGCCGATCCGGCTTGCCGGTCGGTGTCCGAGCGCCAGCGAGGAAGCGCCACAAGCGGGACGAGGCCAAAGCGAGCCCTAGGCGAGCGGCGGCCCCCGGCCCGCCATCAGAACTAGTCCAGCCGGATGATGCCCATACGCACGGCCCGGACGACGGCCTGCGTACGGTCCGCGGTGTCGAGCTTCTGGTAGATCGAAGCGAGGTGGTTCTTGACCGTCTTGACGGAGATGTACAGCTTGGCCGCAACGTCGGTGGTCGAGCTCCCGTCGGCGATGTGCTGCAGCACCTCTTCCTCGCGCTTCGAGATGATCGACTCGCCGGGCTTCTCCGGCAGCGGGTGCTTCGCCTCGCGCAGCATCGAGCGGGCGAATTCTGGCGACACAGAACCTTCACCGTTCGATGCGGCCCGCACGGCATCGGCGACCTCGTCGGTCGAGCAGTCCTTCACCAGGTACCCCGCCGCGCCCACGCGGATCGCCTTCGCCAGCACTTCGCGGTCGGCGTGCATCGTCAGCATCACGACCTGGGTCTGGGGACACGCGACGCGAATGCGACGAGTGGCCTCGACACCATCGAGCACCGGCATGGTGACATCCATGAGCACGACGTCGGGCC
>JAYUDQ010000067.1:0-6954 GCA_043739745.1 Acidimicrobiia bacterium
CGTGATGCCGGAATCCGGTGGCATCCGACGCGAGGAGGGGGGCCGCACAAAAGCGACCCCCCTCCAGCTCACATCGAGATGTGTCCGATCAGCCGAGCGTGTTGGCCACGGTATTGAAGGTCGAGGCGACCTTGTTCTTCAGGAAGACGACGGCGGTGATGATGCCGACGGCGATGAGGCCGACCATGAGGGCGTACTCCACTGCGGTGGCGCCACGCTCCTGGATCTCGGCCTTACGACCGGCGATCCACGACTGCAGGTTGACGAGAAGTTCGAGCATTTTGATTCCTTCGGGTTGTTCGGGTCGGGTGTGTGGTTGGTTCTTGCGTAACCAAGTGGTTCTGCAAGAACCACACCCAAAGAATCGGTGCCCGGCCTTCCCTGTTGATCACCAGGATTGGTGAAGTCGGCGGCGCTGAGCTGGGAAATGGGCACGGTGACCTATGTTCACGGAGGGTGCGTGAGCCCTTTGGTCCCGGCACGTTCCGTGGCAGCGTGGCGCGGCCCGTCGCGTTGGACGTAGCTCAGACCAGATCAGGCGTGATCCAGCCGGTGCGGTAGGCCAGGGCGACTGCCGCGACCACGGAGGTGACCCCCAGCTTGGCCAGCACACCCCGGATCTGCGTGCGTACGGTGTTCAGGGAGACGAAGCTCTCCCGCGCGACTTCCTCGGGCGACGCCCCGACAGCGAGGGCCCGCAGGACCTGTGCCTCTCGGCGGGTCAGGCTGACGAACAGCGCATTGCGCTCGGTATCGCTCTGGCGCTGCGAGCGCAGCCGGCTCAGCAACCCTTCTCGGACGCTCACGCCGAGCACCGTCTCGTTGCGGGCGAGCCGCCCAAGCGTGTCTTCGATCTCGCGTAGCGGTGCTGCGTCGGTGAGCACGGCCGAGGCTCCTACTTCGATCCAACGAGCGGCCGCAAGCGGCTCGCTTCCACAGAAGACGACGGCCACGCCTGCTCCGACCGCCCGGCAACGGGCGATGCACGAGGCCAGTGTGCGATCCTCGGGATTGAGCACACCATCCACGATCAGCAGCGCGCCACTTCTTGCTGCCTCGACTGCTTCAGGTCCGGGGCCGACAGCCGAACCGATGACTGCAAGCGTCGACGCGAGAAGGTCGGCGAGCGTCCGTCGATCGCTGAGCACGAACGAGCGAGTCGCGACCTCCAGGCTTGCAGCCGTCCTGCTGTGCATGCCGGTGGGGTTGCGGGTGGTATCGCTCAACAGGTTCCTTCCGCGCCGTTCGGGCAGTCGTGCGGACGGGCGGGCCTGTGTGTGGTCCGACCGAATCGTCGCAGTCCCCATCGTCAAATCTGATGAGCCGCTTGAACCATTGGTTCATTCGGCCTACGGATGCGGCGTTCGGGAGGCGCCGATCAGGTCAGTCGGCGGTGGCTTTCTTGATGCGCTGCGCGATCTCCTGCGCGACCTCCGCCGCTTCGGGCGTCAAGCCGGTCGGCTGCAGTGCCATCAGCTTCGTGAGGTCGCCCTGCACACGGATCTTGCCGGTCATGAATGCCTGCATGGCGGCCGAGGGGTTCTGGTCCACGAACAGCGCCTTGGTCGTGGCGTAGTCCGTGCTCACCGAGACCTCGGGACTCTCGAGGTGGCCGGTCTCGAGATCGAGCTTGCCGTCGGTCGAATCGAGGTGCGCCTCGATCGTCCCGTCGCCGAACGGGACCTCGGTGACGACCAGGTTCATGCGGATTATCGGCGCTTGCGGCGCCCGATCGGCGTACTCGTCGCGGATGCGGCGCGCCTCCGCAATCCATTCGTCGGTAAGGAAGGGGTACTGCGGCATGGACGCTCCTGCGGGCGGCGGCTGAGGTCCCGACCCTACCGTGTGGCCGGCCCGCATGGCAGTGGCACGGGACCGGCTGCGGTGATGGCACCGTCCGTTACGCTCAGGCCGGTGGGGGACGCTCTGGAGACCGAGACGGTCGGCAATCGTGGGTCGACGCGCGAGCTGCGGGTCCGCGACCGATTCCGCAACCCCAAGTGGAAGCTCCCGGCGCTACGCATCGACATGGCGATCTGCATCAACTGCGACACGTGCGTACGCCATTGCCCGCCGAACTTCGGGGCGATCTTCAACCACGGGCTCGACGTCATCATCGTCCCGGAGCTGTGCTCCGGCTGCGGCAAGTGCCTGCCGCCGGTGTGCCCCGTCGACTGCATCCTCCCCGACCCGGCGCCCGACACCACACCCGAGGACTGGTGGGAGCATCCCAACGGGCCCGACGACCCCTACGTCTGATTCCCACCCGAGCGCGAACACCACCCACCAAAGGAGCCACCAATGACCCACCCCGTGATGCCCGGCGCAGAGCCGATGTCCGTCGCCGGCACGAACGGATGCGGCGCGATCGTGCTGCACGGCTTCACCGGCAACCCGCATTCGATGCGGGGACTCGCCAACGCGTTCGCAGCCGCCGGGTTCGCGGTCGAGATGCCGCTGCTGCCAGGGCATGGCACCGCAGTCGAGGACATGCTGCCGACCAGGTTCGCCGATTGGAGCGGGCACGTGGAGGCGACGTATCAGCGTCTCGCACCGACAGTTGAGAAAGTGGTGGTCGCCGGCCTCTCTATGGGCGGCACGCTGACTGCGTGGTTGGCGATCAGACATCCCGAGATCGCGGGCATAGTGACCATCAACGGCGCGCTCGAGCCGCTGAACGCCGAGTTCCGTGGCCTGCTGCAGGGAATGGTCGACAGCGGCGAGGTCGTGTTCCCGGGAATCGGCAGCGACATCGCCGACCCGGATTCCAAGGAGACGGCGTACCCGGAGACCCCGCTCGCGCCGCTGCTCTCCCTCGCGGCCGCTGGTGACGAGCTCGATGCGCTTGTTGCGTCGATCACCTGTCCGGCGCTCGTGATGACGTCACCACAGGACCATGTCGTCGTTCCCACAGCCGGTCCGTATTTCGCATCGCGGGTCTCGGGGCCCGTGGAGACGCTCAGCCTCGAGCGGAGCTATCACGTGGCCACACTGGACTATGACAAGGACTTGATCAACGCAGCCTCGATCGCCTTTGCGACGAAGGTGTGCGGGCTGTCGTAGCGCCGCCTGCGCCCCGCAATCGCGTCGGGTTCCGGCGCGGCACGCCCCTACGATGTTCTGCCATGTCTGCCAGCCTCTCCCGTGACGAGGTGGTCCATGTGGCCAAGCTCGCCCGGCTCGCCCTCACCGAAGGCGAGATCGACCGCCTCACCGGCGATCTCGCCGGCATCCTCGCCCATGTGCAGGACATGGCCGCCCTCGACCTCGCCGGGGTCGAGACCACGGCCCATCCGCTCGGCCTCGTGAACGTGTTGCGAGCCGACGTACCCCGTCCCAGCCTCGACCGGGCCGAGGTGTTGGCCATGGCGCCGGCCGCCGAGGCCGAGCAATTCCGTGTTCCCCGAATTCTTGGGGATGCGCCGTGAGCGGCTCGCTCGCAGTCTCCGTTGCGCCCGGTTCCCCTGCCACCGCCGCAGTCATCGCTGCCGATGTTGCGGCCGGGCGCCGTTCGGCCGCAGCAGTCCTTGAGTCGCACTTCGCCGCGATCGATGCCAACGAGGGCGAGGTGCATGCCTTCAACCTCGTACTTCGCGACGCAGCCCGAGCGGCTGCCGATGCGGTTGACGCGGCCGTTGCTGCGGGTGAACGCGTGGGTCCGCTTGCCGGGGTGCCGTTCGCGCTGAAGGACAACATGTGCACGCGAGGCATCGAGACGACCTGCTCGTCGAAGATCCTCGAAGGCTGGAAGCCGCCGTACGACGCAACCGTGTTCACACGGCTGGCCGCGGCGGGGGCCGTGCTCGTGGGCAAGTGCAACCTCGACGAGTTCGCTATGGGTTCGTCCACGGAGAACTCTGCGTTCGGGCCGACCCGCAACCCGCACGACCTCACCAAGGTCCCAGGGGGCTCGTCGGGAGGTTCCGCCGCGGCCGTGGCCGCCGGTTTCGCCGCGGTGTCGCTCGGATCGGATACCGGCGGCTCGATCCGTCAGCCGGCGTCGCTGTGCGGGCTCGTCGGGGTGAAGCCGACGTACGGCCTTGTCAGTCGGTACGGGCTCATCGCCTTCGCCAGCTCGCTCGACCAGATCGGGCCGTTCGCGCACACGCTCGAGGACGCGGCCCTTGTGTTGGAGGCAATCGCCGGGCACGACCGGCTCGATTCCACGTCGGTCCCCACGCCCGCGCCGTCACTTGTCCAGGCCGTTCGTGACGGGATGACGTCCGGGATCGCCGGGCTCCGGGTCGGCATCGTCGACGAACTCACCGGCGTCGGCATCTCGCCTGACGTGCTGGCCCGCGTCGAAGTCGCCGCGGCACGGTTGACCGAGGCGGGCGCGACCGTGGGCCGAGTGAGCGTGCCGGCGGCCATCTACGGGCTCGCGGCGTACTACCTGATCGCACCCGCAGAGTGCAGCTCCAACCTGGCCCGCTACGACGGCGTCCGCTACGGCCTGCGCCGAACTGGCGAGGGCGGCGGCAACGTGGCCGACATGATGGCGCTCACCCGAGCCGAGGGCTTCGGCCCCGAAGTCAAGCGGCGCATCATGCTCGGCACCTACGCGTTGTCGGCCGGCTACCACGACGCGTACTACGGCCAGGCCCAGAAGGTCCGTACACTTATCATCCGAGACTTCAAGCGCGCATACGAACAGTTCGATGTGCTGCTCACGCCGACATCGCCGACGACGGCGTTCGCGTTCGGCGACAAGACGGCCGATCCGATGACGATGTACCTCAACGACGTGTGCACGATCCCGTCGAACCTGTCCGGCGACCCGGCCCTATCCGTGCCGTGCGGTGTGGGAGACAACGGACTCCCCGTCGGTGTGCAGCTGCTCGGCCCTGCACTCGCCGAAGGCGTGCTTTTCAGAGCCGCAGCCGTGATCGAGAAGGGCAACCACTGATGGCCGCGACGCTTCCACTGAAGAACGGCTGGGAGATGGTCATCGGCCTCGAGGTCCATTGCGAACTGGCCACGCGCACGAAGCTGTTCTGCTCGTGTGCGAACGCGTTCGGTTCCGAGCCGAACACGAACATCTGCCCGGTGTGTCTCGGCCTGCCGGGTTCGCTGCCGGTGATCAACGAGGCCGCCGTCGACTACGCGATGCGCATCGGCGCTGCACTGCACTGCACGATCCAGCCGAGCATCTTCCACCGGAAGAACTACTTCTACCCGGACATGCCGAAGGACTATCAGGTCAGCCAATACGACGCACCGATCAACATCGACGGCCATCTCGACCTGCCCGACGGCACCCGCATCGGCGTCGAGCGGGCCCATATGGAGGAGGACACCGGCAAGTCGACGCACGTCGGTGGGTCCGGACGAATCCAGGGCGCCGACTACTCATTGGTTGACTACAACCGTTCGGGCGTGCCGCTCGTGGAAATCGTGTCGCGGCCCGACCTCCGCAATGCGGAACAGGCGAAGGCCTACGCGGCTGAGCTGCGATCGATCCTCGTCGCTACCGGCGCATCCGACGGCAAGATGGAGGAGGGGTCGATGCGTGTCGACGCCAACGTCTCGGTCCGCAAGCCCGGCGACCCGCTCGGCACGCGCTGCGAGGTCAAGAACCTCAATTCGCTGCGTTCGCTCCAGCGGGCCATCGACTACGAGGCGAACCGCCAGATCGACCTCATCGAGGCGGGCGAGCGCATCGTGCAGGAGACGCGCCACTGGAGCGAGGTCGACGGCCGCACGTCGTCGATGCGCTCGAAGGAAGAGGCGAACGATTACCGGTACTTCCCCGAGCCGGATCTGTTGCCGCTGGACCCGTCGCCCGAGTGGATCGCGGCGATCCGCGCTGAGCTGAAGCCGATGCCGGCCGACCGTCGCCTGGCGCTGAGTTCGGCAACGGGTGGCGAACTGGCGCCGAACCACGATGCGGTCATCACGGTCGTGGATCAGGGCCTCGATGCACTCGTGCTCGCGGCAGTTGCCGCAGGTGCTGACCCGAGGCGGGCCATCAACCGCGCCGCCAACGACGTTGCGGCGGCGGGCTCGTCGGCCGCCGAGGGGCTCGACGTTGCGCAGTTTGCCGTCCTGCTGAGGCTCGAGGCGGATGGGAAGCTGACCTCCACGCAGGCCAAGACCGTGCTGTCGGAGATGCTTGCGAATGGTGGCGACCCGGCGGCCATCGCCGCCGCGCATGGGTTCGAGGCCATGGACAGCGGAGCAGCCTCGTCCTTGGTCGACCAGCTGATCGCGGCCCACCCGGCCGAGTTCGAGCGGCTGCAGGGTGGCGATGCCAAGGTCACCGGGTTCTTCGTCGGGCAGGCTATGAAGGCATCGGGGGGCAAGGCCGACGGCCGCGAGATCACGGCGTTGCTGCGGGCCCGGGCCGGCCTCTAGGCGCTCGTCCGGCGGCATCGGTCGGTGTTCGTTGACTTCGGACCAATGTCATCGATCGTTGACCTATGTATAATGTAGGCGTAGGCTGACATCATGCAGGCGCGGACCGCACGGGAGATGGGAGCGCTGATACGCGATCGTCGGCATGGGCGCGGCTGGACGCAAGCCCGCCTGGCTTCGGAGGCGGGCGTGACGCGGGCGTGGGTGGTCGGCCTCGAAGCCGGGAAGTCGAGTGTCGAGTTCGCGCTGGTGTTGCGGGCGCTGGCGGTGCTGGGTCTGGTTGCTGACGTGATCGACGCCCCGGTCGCGCATGGCGGCCTCGATCTCGATGAGTTCCTCGAATGACTGCGCCAACTCATCTGGAGATCTCCATGGGCGGAAAAGTTGTCGGGATCCTTGACGGCGCCGATCGCCGGAACCTGCGAATCGTCTACGACGACGAGTGGTCCAAGAACGAGGCATCGACCCCGCTGTCGGTCTCGCTGCCGCTGACCGGTCGGGAACATTCGGGCCAAAAGGTCGCCAACTACCTCTGGGGATTGCTCCCGGACAACGACCGTGTGCTCGCCCGGTGGGCGGCGGCATATCAGTGCTCGGCCA
>JAYUDQ010000068.1:0-2656 GCA_043739745.1 Acidimicrobiia bacterium
GAGTGGGCAAGCGCAGTCACCACGGTGCTGACAGCAGCGTTCAGTGGCCCTGCGCTCGTTCAGGAGTTCGAAGCCCAGGAGAGGTCGATCACGTATCAGGCCCCAGTAAGCCAAGCTCAGCTCCGATGGCTGTCGTCGCTTCGAGGCGAACTGGGTTTCGCGCGCCGGGCAACCGCACCGCGGCCGCTTTGGTCCAAAAGGGGTGGAAGCGGCCGTCAACCGCTCGATCTCGGTCAGACGGTGACGCGTTTCCTACGCCTTGTTGGGTCGCTCGCCCAGCGGCAGTCGCTGTGGACCGAGACCTTCGGCGTGAATTGCCCTGACGGCGTAGGTGATCCCGACGAGCCGGCGCACGAGCTGTTCCTCCGTTTGCTCGACAGCAGCGTGGTCGGCACGGAGTCGTGGCCTCTGGACATCGCTGCCTCGGCGAACTGGACGGCCGACGAGTTGTTCGATGTGATGGAGGTATTGCACGACATGGCGTCGTGGCCTGCAACGTGGAGCGGCCACAACTACGGCGGATGCATCGGACACCCTGGCTCGTTCTCTCCCACGTGTGGGCGTGCGCTCTACCGACATGAAATGAATCAGCTCCTGAAAACCAGCAGTCTCGGCGTTCAGATGGCGATGCACGGAGAGGACGTCGGCAGAGTCATCCTGCACTCTGGCGGGCCGGTCGATGACCTCATTGACAGCGCATCGGCCACAGCGCCCGTAACGCATCAGGCCGACATCGAACACGCAATAGCGTTGTTTCGATCCCGTGACCGCGATGTCCCATCGATGCGATCAGCGATCGTGACGGTGGCGGGAGTGCTGGAGGCTAACCGGAATCTGCTGAAGGATGAGCTGCTGACCGGCGACGAGTCTGCGTTGTTCCAAATCGTGAACACGTTCAATCTGCGGCACCGCAACGCCGACCAGCGAACCGACTTCGATCCCGTCTTCCTCGAATGGATTTTCCACTCCTTCCTCGCGACCGCCGGGCTGATTGGCCGGCTCCAACGCAGAGCCACGCCTCGCGACGACGATCGGAGCTGACTTCGCTGAGCCGACCGTGACGGCAGAAGAGCAACTCGGCATGGCACTGTGGCGCATCGATGAGGGCCGACGAATCACCTGCGCGCTTACTTGACACAACTTTGACACGCTGACACACGTTTGACGCAGTTCTCCGGCCCGGAAGGGACACGAACGGCATCGTGCGGAACGACGAGAAAGCAGCCTTGACCAGGGGAAGCGTCGCTGACCAGCCAGAACACAGCCCGGCTCATGCGGGTTCGACTCCCCCCACCTCCACCGTGTTTCCCCTGGTCAGCGGGGGTGTGGTACCGATTTTCGGTCCCTTTTGACGCGAGATCGACGCGGCGCTGCGCGGACACGGCAGCGGAACAACGGCGGGACGTCTGAAACCTGCCGCCAGGAGACACCGGTTGCAGTGCCGTGACCAGCACAAATACTGTCGGGAAGCAACATGAACGACGGGGGACGGGGGCATGATTCCCCCGACCCCGAGTGGCTGTGTTGATCACGTGTTTCAGATAGCGAAAAACGCTATTCTGTATGCATGACCGACACAGCGGAGCGAGTTGTGGGCAAACCCCGCGACCTTCCGGACTGGCTGCTGTCTCACGGCTCGGCGTTCACCACGACCGCGGAGGTCACCCGGCTACTCGACATTTCGCCGAAGGAGGTCGGTCCAATCGCCGCGCGGTGGCGTGCGAACCGTCAAGCGTTCTCGCCAACCCCTGGGACGTACGTGCCGATCCCGTCACAGTTCCGATCGTGGGGCGCGGTCCCAGCGAACCATTTCGTCGACCCGCTCATGAAACACCTTGGCCACCCGTACTACGTCGGCTATCTCAGCGCGGCAGAAGTACATGACGCGGCGCATCAGCGGCCACAGGTATTCCAGATTGTGACCACGGGTCGGCTGACAGGGCGCACGTTCGGACGCGTTCGTCTCGCATTCATCATCTCGGCGTTCACCCCGCAGAGGCCTGTGATCACGGTGAACACACCGACTGGGACCATGAAGGTCTCGACCCCGGAAGTGACCGTCCTCGACCTCGTCGGCGACCCGGTACACGGCGGGGGGCTCTCCAACGTGGCCACCGTCATTGGTGATCTGCTCGAAGACGACAAGCTCGACATCGACCAACTCGTCCGGGCAGCAGACCACTACCCCGTAGCGGTCGTCCAGCGAACCGGATGGATGATCGAACACGCAGCAACCGAAATCGGCAAGAACATCGACCTCGAACCCCTCATCGACATCGCCCACCGTCGCTCTGAACGCACCCTTCTTTCACCGTCCGGACCGCGCCGAGGAAACACCACCCCTCGCTGGCGCGTCGTCGTCAACACCGAAGTCGAATCCGACCGATGATCCCCGCGATCGCGATAGAGGACTGGGCCAACACCGTCTCGTGGCCGAACCCAGACCAACTCGAACAGGACCTCACGCTCGCTCGTGCGTGTGCCCTTCTCTGTCCGGTCGCCCTGGTTTGCCGGAACAGCCGAGGTGCAGACGTTCCACCCCGCCGAACTCGTCTCCACCAAGCTCCGAGCGTTGTACCAACGATCAAAGGGCCGCGACCTCTTCGACCTCTGGCTCGCTCTGACCCGCCTCGCCATTCCACCCGACGAGATCCTT
>JAYUDQ010000069.1:0-2648 GCA_043739745.1 Acidimicrobiia bacterium
GCCGTGGGCGGGGGCGTGTCGATGGCGTAGACCGCGTCCCGGGTGGCCGTGCGGTCGAAGTCGTAGGTGCCGTCGGCGGTCCACCGCTCGGACCACTTCTGCTCGATGCCGTCGAGAGTCGGCCGCTCCGGGATGTTCAGTGCCATAGGGCTCGGAAGGCTACCGGGGTAGCGAGGAAGTCCCGGGGCGGTTTCGCCGCCAACGAACGGGCTCACTGTGGTAGCACCGCGGGATGGAACCCGAAGGCGTGATCAGCACCTCAAGCGTCGGCCGCTACACCGTCGCCAAGAGCTGGGAGCTGACCCCGAGGATGATCAGTGCGTTCGCGGCGGGGGTCGACGACCCCAACCCGACCTACCTTGACGACACCCGGCCGGGCGGGCTCGTCGGCCATCCCGGTCTGGTATTCACGTTCCAGTGGAACAGCCGTCACATCCTGCGCGACACGCAGCATCCGGACACCGCCCGCCGAGGTGTGCACGCATCGATCGACGCCCGCTTCGCTCGTGCTTTCGCGCAGAACGACGCCGTCACCTCGCAGGGCCGCACCATCGCCGTCCGCCAGATAGTGCCGGGCGTCTTCATCACACAGCGATTCACGATGCGCGATTCGGAAGGTGCGGACATCGCCGTCGTCGACTTCGGGAGCATCATTCGCGGCGCCCGGACGGACGGACCCGATGCATCCGTGGAACCCGACGTCGCCGTGCCCGCCCCGACGCCTCAGCCGCCTGAAGCCGAGCCCGTGTGGGTCGCGCACATCGAGATCGCCCGCACCGCAGCGCATACGTACACGGAGTGCGCGGACATCTGGAACCCGATCCACACCGAGCGGTCAGTGGCGCTTGCGGCGGGACTGCCGGACATCATCCTGCACGGCAGTGCCACGCTGACGATTGCGCTGCGCGAGGTCGTCAACCGCGGCCTCGACGGAGATCCGACTCGAGTGACCCGACTGGTTGGGCAGTTGCGGGCGATGGTGATCCCGGGCGAGTACATCACAGTGCGCTGTTGGGAGGATCGCACCACGGCGGACGGTGTCCGCGAGATCTTCTATGACGTGCTGAACCAGGGCGGCCAGCCGGCGGTGGCGAACGGGGTCGTGGTGAGCCGCTGACGGATATCGACGCCGATCCTCGATGGCCGGCCGGTAACCTCGTCTCGTGCTGAAGCTCTATGACACCGCGCAGGGCAAGATCGTCGAGGTGATTCCCCGCACGCCGGGGAAGTTCTCGATGTACTGCTGCGGGCCGACCGTCTACGACCTCCCGCATATCGGCCACGGTCGAGCCATGATCACCTGGGATTTCATCCGTCGCTACCTCGAGTGGACCGGCCTCGAGGTGCATCACGTTGCCAACGTCACAGATGTCGACGACAACATCATCAACCGGGCGGCCAAGCTTGGGCTGACGCCGAGAGCTGTAGCCGAGCGCTACGAGGCGGAGTGGTGGGCGGCCACCGATCGCCTCGGTGCGCGGCGTCCGGTCGACCAGCCCCATGCGAGTGCCTATGTCGAGCGCATGGTCGCGGTCATCGCCGAGCTCATCGATCGTCGGTACGCCTACGACACCAACGACACCGTGTACTTCAGCTCGTCGATGGTCGAGGATTACGGCCTCCTCGCCCGCCAGACGATCGAGTCGTTGCGCTCTGGTGCTCGTGTCGACGTCGATGACGAGAAGCGTTCACCGATCGACTTCGCGCTCTGGAAGAAGGCGAGTGGTCCGGACGACCTGCCTCAGTGGCCGTCACCTTGGGGTGCGGGCCGGCCGGGCTGGCACACCGAGTGTGTCGTGATGTCGCTCGACATCCTGGGCGACGGCTTCGACTTGCACGGCGGCGGTCTCGACCTGATGTTCCCGCATCATGAGAACGAGCGGGCGCAGGCGGTCGCATTGGGACGCGACTTCTCGAGGCACTGGGTCCATCACGGCTTCATCGAGGTCGGCGGCGAGAAGATGTCGAAGTCGCTGGACAACTTCACGTCGCTGACCGACATGCTCGACCGTGTCGACCCGCGTGCATACCGGCTGCTGGTTCTCCGGGCCCACTACCGTTCGCCGCTCGACGTCACGCCCGAATTGGTGGCGGAGTCCGAGTCGGCCCTGTCCCGCTTCGACGGCCTCGCCCGACGGGTGGGCGGTGCACCGACGTACGCCGCCGGACGGGGTTCGGCAGCATCGAGCCCGGAACTAGTCGCCTTCGACGAGGCCATGAGCAACGACCTGGACACGCCCGCCTCAACGGCGATCCTCTTCGACCTCCTCCGCCGGGCCAATGTGGCGCTCGACGCAGGAGCAAAGGCCGTTGGCGAAGCCTTGGCGGCGACCGCGTTCGAGGTAGCGGGCGCGCTCGGCCTTTTCGCGTCAGTGGTCGACGACGCACCCGACGCAGCCTCGGCCGCTCTTGTGGCCGCTCTCGACGCCGCTCGTGCGGCCAAGGACTTCGGCCGGGCCGATGCCATCCGGGCGCAGCTTCAGGCGGATGGTTGGGTGGTCGAGCAGACCCGTGAGGGCACCACAGTCCATCGGTAGCGGACGGTCTTCCAAGGGAACATCGCCGTAGCCAGATGATGCTATGAGTGTTAGCCTCCTGCGTGAGGGGGTCGTCCTGTCATGGGGCCTTTCCGTCGCGTGTGTAGCGGC
>JAYUDQ010000070.1:0-2645 GCA_043739745.1 Acidimicrobiia bacterium
GCTTTTGGACCGCGGCTGGAGGGCGAGATCAGGCGGTGTTCGACGCGCTTGCATCAGGCCGCGTCGATCAGCTGCGACTGGATGAGCCTGTCGACCGAACGGCACTCCACGACGAGTTGAAGATCGAGCGCGATGTCGGCCGCCTTCACCTCGCGGACGTCGTGGAGCGCTTCTACGACCAACAATGGCGACGAGAACACACCCCCGATGGCATTCATCCAGACGACCACCTGTGGTGGGCCACTGCCGGATACCTCGACCTCGACACTGCTCTCCGAGACGCTGGACGCTGAAAGCGCCTCGACATCACGCTCCATATCAGGGCAATCGGCGCTTCCCGCGGTCTGGCGGCTTGGGATCATGGTGTCATGCCCAAGAACTTGACTGTTCGACTGGATGACGAGCTCGCCGCTGACACCGAAGCACTCGCGCGAGCCGAAGGGCAGAGCCTCAACGAGACCGTCAAGCTCGCACTACGCGAAGCCGTGGAACGACGCCAGAAGGACCCGGCGTTTCGGCGTCGGGTCCGGCAGATCATCGACGAGGATCGTGAGCTCCTGGAGCGCCTCGCCAGATGACGATCGAGTACCTCGATCTCGCTGACTACGTCGCGGTCGCTGCTGCCGTCACCGGGCTCGAAATCGCGATGTTGATGAAGGTCACGAGCCTCGGTCTTGCCGACTCGGCGCTGCATGCGCCGGCCGCCGGCTTTGGCGACACTGAGTTCTATCTGGACTTCATCGACAAGGCGGCGGTGCTCAAAGGGGGTTGCGCCGCGAGCGAGGATTGAGCAATCGGCGCGGGTCCGTACGCGGACCGCGCCGGACCATCTCCGTGCGTGAGCCAGGCTGCTCGATGGGACGCCGGGGCGCGCATGGTTGGCGCCGATCAAAGACTTACCGGTAATCCGCTCTGCGAGCAGTTTGATTTCTTGCGCCCGAAACGTCCCGCCGGACCGACACGTTCACCGAGCGAAGGCGGGCATCAGCCGGCCTTGACGGCCGGCGATGCGCGTCGCTCACTGCTCGCTCAGACGATCCGGCGATAAGTGGTCTGGGTGGCGCCGTTCTGGAACAGATTGCCGCCCGAGTCGACCAACTGCAGGAAGGCCGGATCGGCATTGAATGCGTTGGCTGCGGCATCCATGGCGGCGATCGTCGGCGCACCGGTGAACCACATCACACCGCCGTAGGGGCCGGTCGTGGCCATCGCGAACGCGGTGTTGAGACCACCCAACTTGGTCGCGGTTTCGGCCATAGCAAGTCCAAACTGTACTGCGGCGCCGATCTGCCCGTTGGCAGCGACAGCGGTGACGACCGAGACGTAGGTGGCATCCGGCTCTCCCTCGGGAAGCGGGCTGAGCAAGCTCGCCATCTGGTCGATAACCGGTCCTGTGAACAGTCCATCCGACTTCTCGACCGCGCTGTTATACGCGGCGTCGGCTCCGAGCTTGTCGGTGGCGACTTCCCAGTCGGCGAGGGTGTCGAACCAGGCAGTCCACACGATGTCACCAGCACTCGGGGACATCACCGAGATCCAGGCATGGATCTCGACGCCGCTGACCGCTCTCGCCGTGGCAGTGATCTCGGTGGCGAACGTGATCGCGGTCATGAAGTGACCGGGATGCGCGGTCCGCGTACGGGTGAACAGATACATGTCAGAAACCCCCATCTCCGAGCGTCGGTCGACGCTGTTGGATCATCGCGCCCGAATGCGTCGCCGTCAAGTGACTCGCTGGCGCCACACAGCACATTTGGCTGGTTGGTACTGTGCCGATACCCTCGTCTCGACGGTCGCACAGCCGAAGACGCGTGCCATTCGAACACGCGCCGCGGAACCACCCACGTCTGTCATTCGCTCTCCCAAATTTCAGGGACGCTGCCTGTTGTCAGAGTCAGCGCCGACATCGACCGCAAAGCAGCCACCGTTATGCGCTGGATGGAGCGGGCGACTCGGGCTGGGGAACCTTGTCAACTCCCAACAACGACCCGTTCGACGAAGAGTGTCGCTCAGCACGCTTTGTTCACCGTTGCCACGGGGCACCGACTGACATCGACGATCTCGTCAAGCGTTCGTGCACCCCGGCCTCAACGGTTGGTCCCCCCGCACCGTCCGCGTCGTGACTCTGTTGGGTCGGTTACTCCGAGCGCGCCGAGGTGATCGCGCTCATCGAAATTCCGACTTGGTGTGCTCGGAGCAACTCGGAGATTCACCTGAGCGTGATCACTGGCGGCGATTGTGACCGGCCTGTTGCGCTACGACGCCACCCATGACTGCTTTTTGTTCGAAGACCCCAACTCTGGATCGATGTATCCCGTGGTCTGGCCAACGGGCACGGTGGCTGCCGGTGGCGCGATCGGTGTCACGGTTTCGAGCGGACGCACGTTTCGTGTGGGCGACGCCGTGAGGGGCGGTGGCGGCTACCTCCAGGTTGCGTCGGCATGGGGGATCGCCGATGCTCGCAATATCGGTGACGCAGGCGACGTGGCTGGCTTCAACCCAACCGAGACATTCGAACCGCAGGGCTGACAGCGCACCATATCTGCGGATCGGCGCTCTGGGTAGCAGCCCCAAGGGCACGGCACACTGCTCGCACTATTGGGCCTCGGGCGGGATCAGCCTCGTCACGCAGAACGGGTGTCCAG
>JAYUDQ010000071.1:0-2645 GCA_043739745.1 Acidimicrobiia bacterium
CGAACCGAGGACCCAGGGTGGTTCATTCTGTTCATTCTGCCTTGCAGAAAGTCGGCGGACGCTGACATCGACGCCAACCGCTTCGCCGGCAAACTCGCCGGCAAACTCGTCGGCAAACTCGTCGATTCCTGCGTCGCTAAGGTTTTGTGAACGCTGACGGCACGACCCCAGGAGTCGCGCACTGTTCATCGGCACGATGGTCGGTGTCGTGCGGGGAAGATCGAATGTCGCGGCCTCTGCCGGCGGCGCGGCAGAACTCCTCGACAAACGAACGCGCCCGATTCAGCCGGCCTGCAACGGCCCGGGTGTCACGGCCCGCGCGTCCGACACAGCGACCACCCATGCGGGTGATATTACGAAGCAGAGCAATCGCCGAAGTGGTCACCAAGATCCAAGGTTCGGTGGGTGACCCCGCTCCGACAGCCTCCACATGTCCCTCGAAGACGGCGGAGAAGAGGTTGCCTTGTTTGCCTTCGGTGACCATGACGGTTCCGGTTGCCGTCGGCCGTCCGCGGAGTGTCGCTGCCCAGATGGCCATCGGCCCCGAGCGAGTCTTTAGACTTGGCCATTCAACTCCTCACGAACGGGCATCGTGCGCATTCTCCTTGTCTCTGATCTCCACTACACGCTGCGTCAATTCGACTGGGTCGTCGACGCATCGCCAGCGTTCGACCTCGTAGTGCTAGCCGGCGACCACCTGGACATCAGTTCGAGCGTTGCGCTCGACGCCCAGATCGTTGTGGTTTTGCGCTACCTCGCGTTGCTGCAGTTGACCGGCCGGCTCGCCGTGAGCTCAGGCAACCATGACCTTACGGGCTCGGATGCGCACGGGGAGCGGGCTGCATTGTGGCTGGACGAAGCACGGACAGCGGGCGTGCCGACCGATGGTGACTCGCTGCTGGTCGGCGACACCTTGATCACCGTCTGTCCATGGTGGGACGGACCAGTCGGGCGTGAATCGGTCGCCGCACAACTCGCCCGTGATGCGGCTCGCCGGCCATCCAAATGGGTGTGGGTGTATCACTGGCCGCCGCTCGGATCGCCAACCTGCTGGACCGGTCGGCGGCACTACGGCGATGAAGCGCTCGGCAGCTGGATCAATGAGCACCGACCAGACGTGGTACTCACGGGCCACGTGCATGATCCGCCGTTCAAGCCCGACGGCGGATGGGCGGACCGCATTGGTGAGACATGGGTTTTCAACCCCGGCCGACAGATCGGTCCCATCCCGACACGCATCGAACTCGACCTCGACGAACAACGAGCAACCTGGATTTCCCTCATCGGCACCGAAGAGATCAGACTCACGGAGCCCGTGACCCCGCCTCGCACAGTTTTCTGACGTCGCTCCGACGACCAACCTTCGTCAATAGTCCGGATCGGGCTCGCGCGCCGAGCCAGGAGTCGCCAATGGCCCTGCGTGCTGTTCCAGGCGACTCAGAACGTCCGACACCATCGACAGGCCTGGTACATCTGCGTATTGCTGAGTCAAGTCAGCGAGGTATGTAGTGACGAAGGACAGGCGTTCGGCCAGACCTACTGCGACGAGGTTGGTGATCGCAGGATCGCTAGCCAACAAACCGTGACCGTCGGCGGCATGCCGCAGCGTGCTCTGCCGAGTCGCCTCGACCGTCGCGCTGTGGTCGATACCTAGCAGTACCGACATCTCACCGATGAGCGCTCCCGGATTGGTGATCGTGTTGACCTGGATATCGCCCTTGCGCACTCGCAGCGCTCCCGAGACGAGCACCCAGATGCTCCCACTCGACCCACCCTCGCGCACAACGGCTTCGCCAGCGGCGAAGTCGACCTCGGGGAGGTGCGCCGAAAGCACCAGCATGTCTGTCACCGCAACATCGTAGATGACGGGAACTCGGACCGCTTCGTCGGCTGGGTCTGCGACCCACCGATAAGCGGAGCCCACGGCTCCATGCGCTTCGCGGCGACGATCACCTTCGTCTTCCAACTGTCGGCCACCATCAGCAACAGCTCCCAACCGGACATTGTCAAGGAGATGCACCCGCTCATATCCGCGACCCGCCAGGAGCATCCCGAGAACCATCGCCCGATCTCGATGAGTGCGCAACGCTGCGATCAGACGATCGACCTCGCCCGGTGTTGACAGGATCGTCGGCAGTGTCGGGCAACAAGGCCGCCTGCGGCCGACTTCACTTCGATGCCGGGCAGGTCGCTACCATGAGGTAGGGCTCGGGAAGGCGATCGAAGCGGGTCTGGTGATGACCCAGCGGTGTTGATGCAACTCCGATACTTCCAAAACAACCGTCAACCGAGAAGACAAGGTCGTCGCTGGTGTCGATCACCGGCTTCCGATCAGTCGTGCCACCCCGGCGGGCTATCGTGGGCTTAATCAAGTGAGGAGATCGAGTGGGCGCCATCAGTTACCGACATGACTTGCCACAGACCCGAGAGGTGCTGCTCGCCGATGGTGGGCTGGAAACGACCCTGGTGTTTGATCGAGGAATCGAGCTCACGCATTTCGCAGCCTTCCCACTGCTCGATGAAAACGTGGGCAGGGCGGCGCTCATCGACTACTTCGTCTCCTACATCGAGATAGCCCGCAGGGTCGGCGCAGGGATCGTGCTCGAGACACCGACGTGGCGGGCCAACCGCGACTGGGGAGCCTT
>JAYUDQ010000072.1:0-2642 GCA_043739745.1 Acidimicrobiia bacterium
GCAGAGCTCGCCGCCGTGCGGTCCATCGCCACGGATGCGGGCGCGTTCGACGTGGTCGAGCACACCGCGTTCGCAAACGGCGCGGCGGGCGCCACCGACCTGGCCGCTGCGGTCGAGCAGGCATGCGCGGCCGGCGCCACGCCGCGGCGTCTCTACGCGCTCGACGATCCGGCAGAGGCCAAGGTGCGCGCGCTCGCCACCACGCTCTACGGCGCGGCCGAGGTGCAGTGGGAACCCGCAGCGCTGCGTGCGTTGCACCGCTTCGAGAAGGCGGGCTTCGGCAAGCTGCCGGTGTGCGTCGCGAAGACGCACTCGTCGTTGTCGCACGATCCGAAGGTCGGCGGCGCGCCGGAGGGCTTCACCTTTCCGGTGCGCGATGTGCGGCTTGCGGCCGGTGCAGGTTTTCTCACCGTGTACGCCGGCGACATCCTCACGATGCCGGGCCTGCCGGCGCAAGGCCGCTACCGCGAGATCGACCTGCAGCCAGATGGCACGGTCACCGGTTTGCGCTGATCCGCGGGGTGTCGCGACGACGCACCAACGGGCTCCTGCTCCGGGGCGACTTGCACACCGATGTTCGGCCAAGCCCCGCGTGTATATCGATGGGCAGCATGGCCACGAGAGCGACGGAGGGCGCGATGACCGAAGCCCATGACCGTGACGAGCTCGTCGAGCTCATGAGCCGCTACGCCGACACGGCGGACACCCAGAATTGGGACGAGATGTCGCGGTCGGTGCGTTCACGATCGCCAGGATGCCCCACGTTTGGGACCGCAACATCAAGCGCCGGTCGGCAGTTGTGGAGCGGCTTGGGCCAAGGGCTGGGTCGGTCAGCCCGCGTTGGTGGATCGCGCGTCGTCGTTGGGGCGCGTGCCCCTCGCGTGCGGTTTCGCTCCCACGATGCAACGCGCTAGACCCGGAACCCGGACCTTGCTGTCCTTCTCGAACGCGCTCACCTTCGCAATGGCGTGTGCCCGAATCCGACCCCGCGCCGGCTCGTCGATCTGCTGAAGCGCCGCAACTGCGAGCGAGACGTGCTCGCTGATCATCTCCCAATACTGCTCGGGCGAAGACGTCACGAGCTCGACGGCGACGTCCCACTCGACAACGTCGCGCAGCCCCGCGTCCTCGTACAGGGCACTGAGATATCGCGGGGCAGCGCACCGAAACATGTTCGGTCCTTCTGGGTCGGGTAGCGCCACCACCGCCTCGGTCGCGATTGCCTGCATGGCGATCGTCGTCCACGGGTTCTCCTCGGGCTTCACCCAAACCGACGAGCAGAGCCGCCCGCCCGGCTTGAGCACACGCACGAACTCGGCCGTCGCCTTGGCCATGTCGGGGAAGAACATGTACCCAAAGCGCACCGAGACGCTATCGAATGTGGCGTCGTCGAACGGCAGATCATCGGCGCTGCACACCTTCGTCTCGATATTGACGATCCCTTGCGCCCTGGCTCGTCGCGCGGCTATGTCCAGCATCTCCGCGACGAGGTCGGTCAGCACGAAGCGTCCCTTCGGCGACATTTTCGCGATGCTCAAACCCGGCTCACCCGTACCCGAGGCGATGTCCAGATGCTGCTGATCTTCAGCGATGTCGAGACACTCGATCATCGCTGCACCGACCGGGCCCAGCTGATCCATGATGACCGAGTCCCACTATTCCCAGCCCGCCGCGAGCACGGCCCACGCCGCTCGCTGGACGTCTCGGATCTCATCAGCGCTCGACATCGCCCTCCCCCAATCGATGCATCCACCGAACGCGAAGGCACTCCGTGGCGGGAGTACATATTGCCCTGATGGAACGCGGCACCCCTGTCCCTGACCGTAGCTCGGGTCGAACACCCTGGATGCACGTCGGGCCTCCCGACCTCACCCATGCCCTCGCCGAGCTTCCTCGATCACAGAGCTTTCGATGTGCCCTCGTCTGAGCTCGTATGTGGCCAAAACCAGCAAGGACGGTCACGTCTTCTACGTGCGCATGAACAACAGCACGCGCACGATGCCCGCCGAAGAACTCACCGAGTACTTCGCCGACCGATGGGGCGACTTCGGTTTCGCCACCTAGATGATTGGTTCCAAGGGGGTCAGTGGTCGTAGGCGATGAGGGATCGTGCGGGGCCGGGCCGCTTGGTGGTTTCGTTGTGCCAGATGGCTGCGGTGAGCGCGAGGAGTCGTTGTAGGACGCGGGCGGCGACGCCGGGCTTGGTTCGGGCGCCGTGGCGTTCGAGATCGAGTTGGGCTTTGAGGGTCTGGTTGACGGACTCGATGATTTGGCGGAACGCTCGTAGGGCGCGGCGACCGGGGCGTGGTGCTTCGGTGCTGAGGGCGGGCCGGATCAACACGATGTGGGCGGCGTTGAGTTCGGACTCGAAGCTGGCGCGCCGGTAGCCCTTGTCGGCGAGGAGGGTTTGTCCGGGTCGGTCGAGCCCGGCGAGGGCGATCATGTCGAGGGCGGTGTCTCGTTCGTCGGTTTTGGCGCCAGTGAGGGCGTACGCGACGGGAAGCCCGGACGGTGTGGTGATGATGTGGAGGCGTAGCCCCCAGAAGTAGCGGGAATGCGACGCGCAGTAGCCGTATTCGGCCCAGCCGGCGAGGTCGGATCGTTTCGCGGTTTCGCGGCTGCGGCCGCATTCGACGGGGGTG
>JAYUDQ010000073.1:0-2642 GCA_043739745.1 Acidimicrobiia bacterium
GCTGGTCAGCATCCTCCACGGCTGCCTCGATCACCGCAGCCTCTACAACGAAGACACCGCATGGGCGCACCGCCAACCCCTCCCCCTCAAAGAAAACCACCAAGCCGCTTGACACCGCTAGATCCCAAGCGGGCGACCACCGTCGACGGGGATGATCGACCCGGTCGTAACGCGCAGCATCAACGCTGCCTCTACTGCGTCGGCCACGTCGCCCGGCGTCGCGAGCCGACCCAACGGGGTGGCTGCCGTCTGACGATCGAGGATCTCACGGGGCATCGAGGCGGCGTACTCTCCCTCCACCCAACCAGGTGAAACGGACACGATCCGTATTGCTGGTGCGAGTGCCCTGGCGAGCGAACGGGTCATCGAATCGATCGCGGCCTTTGATGCGCAGTACGCCACGTTGCTGCCCAGGCCAGTGACGGCCGCGACCGACGAAATGTTGACGACCACTCCCCCGTCGCCGCCGGCGAGCATCGTCTGGAATGCACGGATCGTCGCGAACGAGCCGCGCCAGTTGACGCGGAAGATCCGGTCGATGAGTTCGTCGTCGAGAGCGGCCAGGTCGGCATGTGCCACCGGTCTCGTCACACCAGCGGCGTTGACCAGAACATCGAGGCGCCCATAGGCTGCGACCACAGATGCGAGTTCAGCGACTTCTGCCGATTCGTCGACGCGAGCGCGAACCGCGAGATGGCCATCCCCCGGGAGCGAAACGACGAGCCCCTCCGCCCGCTCGAGTCGTTCAGCGACGACCACCACCACACTCGCCCCCAGTGTGGCCAATCGTTTACAAATGGCCGAGCCGATGCCTCCTCCGCCACCGGTGACCACTGCAACTCGACCGGCGAGATCGATCACGAGACGACGGCCCCGTACCGGCGGACACGAAGGTCGGCCTGCTCCTTGTGGCCCCAGAACCGTTCGATCGCGCACAGACGTGACCCGTAAGAGCCGATCAGTGCGCTCGCCTCGGGCGTGCACCGCTGGTAGGTGACGGTCTTGATGAACTTACCCACCCAGAGACCGCCAGTGAAGCGGCCAGCCCGCCTTGTCGGCAGCGTATGGTTGGTGCCGATGACCTTGTCGCCGTAGGACACATTCGTCTCCGGCCCGAGGAACAGCGCGCCATAGTTGCGGAGCCGGTCGAGGTACCACTGCGGATCCTCGGTGAGGATCTCGACATGCTCGAACGCCAGCTCGTCCGACAATGCGGCAGCCTCCTCATGCGAGTCGACCACGATCACGCGGCCCCAGTCGCGCCAAGCGACCCCGGCCACATCTGCGGTCGGAAGCACCGTCAACTGCCGGTCCACCTCGACGATCACTGCCTCGGCCAGTTCACGGTCGAGACAGATCAACACGGCCGGCGATGTCGGCCCGTGCTCGGCCTGACCGAGCAGATCCGTCGCGATCATCTCCGCGTCAGCAGTGTGGTCGGCAATCACCATGACTTCGGTGGGACCAGCGAGGAGATCGATGCCAACCTCACCGAACAGCTGTCGCTTGGCTTCGGCCACATACGCATTCCCCGGACCGACGATCATGTCGACCGCTGCGATGGTCTCGGTGCCGAGCGCCATCGCCGCGACTGCCTGGACACCACCGACGATGTGGATCTCGTCAGCGCCGGCGAGGGCCATCGCCGCCACGGTCTCGCGCGGCGCGCCGCCGTCGATTGGGGGCGTGCAGGCCACGACGTACTTCACGCCCGCGACCTTCGCGGTGAGCACGCTCATGTGGGCCGACGCCACCATCGGATACCGACCGCCCGGCACGTAGCAGCCGACGGAGTCGACCGGGATGTTCTTGTGACCGAGGAATACTCCGGGAATGGTCTCCAACTCGAGGTCGCTGATGGTGGCGAGCTGCGCCTCGGCGAATCGGCGGATTTGCGTCTGTGCAAACCTGATGTCGTTCAGCGTCTCCGGCGGCACCGACGCGACGACGTCGTCGATCTCCTGCTCCGAGAGACGAAAAGATGGCGGCGACCATTTGTCGAGGCGTTCGCTCAGTGCACGAACCGCAGCATCCCCACCGACACGAACCTCGTCGATCAGTCCTTGGACCAGCGACGACACTTCCTGTTGAGACGCCGAGGCAGCTCCCGTCACTTCTTTGATGACCAGCATGCACGATCCCTTCGAGTCGACTGCGAGGTGCGGGGGACATCTCGACCAGCGGACCAACCGTAGTGTGACTGACCACTACTACGAAAAACGTGCCGGTGGAAGCACCCGCCAACCAACGGTGCGAAGGCGCTCGACCTGAATTTCGGTCGGCTCACCGGGGAAGAGCAAGCGCAGGGCCAGGTGAATACGACTCCAGCCCCGCAACTGATCGATCACCCGGTCCAGTGCGGCAACCACTTCGGCGGTGCTTCCGGCGATCTGGATGTAGGGATCTATGGAGCCCTCTGACAGATCACTCCCGCCGGGGGGATCGGGGACCATCGAGCGGTACACGTCCTGGCCGCGTTGCACGCGCTCATACGTCCACTGCTGCGCGGTGAAGGCCGCCCGAGCAGACGCCCCGAAACCGCCATCTTCGTCGAGCACGACCGTGACGTTGACACCACGCGTGAACGACGTGTCGTCGGGGCGACGCACCTCGGCGAGCCGTCGGCTCGCGCTCTCGATGAT
>JAYUDQ010000074.1:0-16224 GCA_043739745.1 Acidimicrobiia bacterium
TCGGCCCGAACCGGATGCGGGAACTTCACATCCGTGAGCATCAGCGCGCACAGCACGACCACCACGACCGCGTTGACCCACTGGTTGCTGTTGAGCAGCAGCATCGTCGGCGCAACCAGATTCCACACGGCAGGAAATCCGTTGAACCAGCCGTCGTCGCTCATCATGTCGGTGCGCGAGAACCAGATCGCGGACATGAACACGATGAGGCCGACGAGGGCGAGCGATGTCCGGCCCGGCAGGAGATGGAACGTGTGCATGAACGCGGCGGGCACGATCACGCACGTGACGTAGTCGATGACCAGATCGAGCACGTAGCCGTCGATCTTCGGCACGCGGGCCTTCACGTCGTACTGGCGCGCCATCGGCCCATCGACCCCGTCGATCACCTGGGTGAGCAGCAGATACCACATCGCTGTCTTCGCCTTGTGGTCGAACACGCCCTGCAAAGCCAGCATCCCGACCACGATGCCGCTCGTGGTGAAGATGTGGACGTACCAGGCCAGGCGGACCCCTCCACGACTGCACGGTTCCCCCGTGGTCATGTGCTCCCCGTTCCCCGCCGGAGAGTCCTCGATCGTCGCTGCCATCCCGAGCGAGCGTACTCTCAGCCCGTCGATCGACGAGCGATCGGCCCGCATCCGGCGAAGACCGACCCGTCGCGGAACGCACGGCGGACGCCGTGGGAAATGGAGCGAGAGCGTGGACTACGGGGCGATCGTCATCGGGGCGGGGCACAACGGGCTGATCTGCGCGGCGTATCTGGCCAAGGCGGGCATTCGCACGCTCGTCCTCGAAGCTCGGGGCACGGTCGGGGGCCAGGCCGCCACCGAGCACGTCCTCGGAGGTGCAGCGGTGAACATCTGCAACTGCGATCACGGCATGGTCCGCACCACGTCGATCCCGGCCGAGCTCGAGCTGGATCGCCACGGCCTGCGCTACCTCGAAGTCGACCCGGCGTCGCTGGCCGTGCACTGGAGCGGAGGTCCGGCCTGGTTCACGTTCCACGACGTCGAGCGCACGATCGAGTCGCTGCAGATCAGCTATCCCGACGAGGTCGAGGGCTACCGCCGGTATGTGAAGGCCGCCTTGCCGATGGCGATGATGGTGAGCGAGATCGGCCAGTCGACACCCACGCCCGGTTCGGTGCTCGGAAACCTCGGGCGGAACCCGGTACGAGCGTCCCGGGCCGTCCCGACGCTGCTGCGGTGGTCGAGGCGAAGTGCGGCCGACGTGCTGCGCTCGTTCTTCCGCGCGGATCAGGTGCTCACACCGGCGCTCACCCTCGGGCCGACGGTGTGGGGTGTCGCCCCAGAAACGCCCGGTACCGGGTTGGGGGCGCTCACCTACGCAACGAAGCATGTCGCTCCGACCGGCCGCCCCGTCGGAGGCAGCGGGGCGCTGCCGCTCGCCGTGCAGGGTGCCTTCGAGGAGGCGGGCGGCACGGTCCGCGTCGGCGCCCGCGTGCGCCACATCCTGTGCGACGGACCGGCCGTCCGAGGCGTGGAACTGGCCTCTGGGGAGGTCATCGAAGCGCCGATTGTGATCTCCGCCGGCGACACCCACAACGCCCTGGTGCGCTGGCTGAAGGATCCTCCGACGGCCGTCCATGCCCTCGTCGAGCGCTACCGCTCGATGCCCGTCGCCGAGGGTTACGAGGCCAAGATCGACGCCGTCCTCGACAGCCGCTACGACTGGCCCGGCGTCGACGATCCGATGCTCGCCCGCCTCGGGCTCGACCGGAACCGGATGCTGTTCCCGACTGCAATCGTGTCCAAGCCGATCGCCGAGATCACCGCGGATCACGCCGCCGCGAAGTTCGGTCGGATCGCCGAGCGGCCGCAGTTCCTGGTGCAGATGCCGTCGGCCCTCGACCCGTCGGTCGCTGCCGCGCTACC
Organism: Acidimicrobiia bacterium; assembly: GCA_043739745.1. Taxonomy (GTDB): domain Bacteria; phylum Actinomycetota; class Acidimicrobiia; order Acidimicrobiales; family JANYDT01; genus JAYUDQ01. The sequence continues at coordinate 1,899 of JAYUDQ010000074.1, forward strand.
GCTGGGTTCGGAGGTGTTCAGCCTCGAGGTGTTGTGGGCACCGCACAACCTCGAAGGGGGCTGGGCCGGTTCGGGCCAGCCCGAGCGCTGGCTGCGCAAGGTCTCCGAACTGGTCACGATGCCCGATGGACGGCCCTTTCACGAGCACGTCGTGTCATGGCGGCTGATGGGCCCGGTCGAGTACGACCGCGAGCTGTCCATGCCCCGCGGGCACGCGCAGACCTTCGCCGGCACGCCGATCACCGTGCTGTTCGGGCGCAACCCGGAGCAGACCCGCTACGAGACGCCGGTCCGCGGCCTCTTCCTCACCGGCGCCGGGACGTTCCCGGGTGCGGGCGTCTGGGGTGCGTCGGGTCGGAACGCGGCGACTGCGGTGCTGTCCGACGATGGGCGCAGTGCTCGGGCGCGACGGGCGGTGGCCGCCGCGGTCGGCTGATGCCACTTATGTCACGTGTCGTGACGAAAAAGGACGCGCCAACGACCTATGCCCATGATCCGTGGCATTCACGGCCATACGATCGTGCCGATCCGCCGCGCTCAGCTGGGTGCAGCTGGGTGCAGCTGGGTGCAGCTGGGTGCAGCTGGGCGCCGCTGGGCGCCGCACCCATTCGAGTTCGTCGTGGTCCGAACCGCCGCTCGCGCAACCCGGCAGTGAATGAGAACGCCGTTGCGGCGGATCGGGGTCGAAACACCCAGATTGCGACAACCGATCCGCCTCAAGGTTCATCCAGTGGGCCAGGGTGGGCGGTCCGACACGGACGCCGAACGGTCGCTTCACAAGACGTTCATGGTGCGGCCGGGGACAACGTTGTGGCGTCTTCTATTGTCGAGGCGCTCATGGTTTCCAACACCACCGCTCACGAGTCGGTATCGGACACGTCAGGATCGCGGCCGGCCGGGCGGCTCGCCGGCCTGCGCGCCGTGGTCACCGGCGCGGCTCGCGGGATCGGGGCCGAGATCGCGGCCACCTACGCGGCCGAAGGCGCTCGGCTCGCGGTCGTCGACCTTCTGGGTAGCGAACTGGAGGCCGTTGCCGACCGCATCGGGGCGGCGGCCGTCACCGGCGACCTCCGCGCACCGGACAGTGCCCGCGAGGCGATCGGCCAGGCAATTGCCGCGCTCGGGGGAATCGACATCCTGATGAACAACGCGGGTGTCCTGCGCTTCTCGTCGATCCTCGACATGGATGTCGCCGAGTGGGACCTGATGTTCGAGGTGAACGCCCGCTCGATGCTGCTGACCACGCAGGTCGCGGTCCGGGCCATGATCGCCCAGGGGACCGGCGGCAAGATCGTGAACATGGCGAGCATGGGCGGCAAGCTCGGTTCGCCCAACCAGGCGCACTACTGCGCCTCGAAGGCTGCGGTCATCGCCTTCACCCGCGTTTGCGCGATGGAGTTCGGCCCGTACGGCATCAACGTGAACTGCATCTGCCCGGGCTACGTGCTCACCGAAATGGGCGCGGCGACCCGTACTGAGGAGATGGTGGCCAATTGGTCGGCGAAGTCGCCGCTGAACCGGCTGGCCGAGCCGGCCGACGTGGCCCGTACCGCGCTCTTCCTGGCCTCTTCCGACGCGGACTACTGCACCGGTCAGGCCATGAACGTCTCGGGCGGCATGGTGATGCACTGAGCGCCGGACGCCCGCCTGCGCTGAGCAGCGACGAGCACCGACCCGCCCGACCCGACGGGCCCGAACCCTGCATGCGATCATGGAAGGAGTGGATGAAATGGCCATAGGAACCAATGTGCTGTCGTCTACCGGAGCATCGAGCCCGTCGTCGCGCACGTCGGCGCTCGCGTTCGAGGGCGTGTCGATGCGCTTCCCTGACGGAACCCTCGCGCTGAAGGAGGCCACCTTCTCCGTGAGCCCGGGAGAGTTCGTCACCGTCGTCGGCCCGTCGGGCTGCGGGAAGTCGACGCTGCTGCGGATCGCGTCGGGGCTCACGCAACAGACGACCGGATCGGTAGCCGTCGACCGGGAGAGTGTCGGCTACGTGTTCCAGGACGCCACGCTGCTGCAGTGGCGCACCGTCCAGGGCAACGTCGAGCTGATGGCCGAACTGGCCGGCATCGACAAGCCCGAACGCCGCAAGCTCGCGGCCGAGGCCATTGATCTGGTCGGGCTACGGGGCTTCGAGGGCAAGTACCCGAAGCAACTCTCGGGCGGCATGAAGATGCGGGCATCACTGGCCCGATCGCTCGTCATGCACCCGAAGGTGTTCCTGTTCGACGAGCCTTTCGGTGCGCTCGACGAGATCACTCGGGAACGGCTCAACGACGAATTGCTCAGCCTCTTCCAGCGACAGGGCTTCGCGTCGCTGTTCATCACCCACTCCATCTACGAGGCCGTCTTCCTCTCCACTCGAGTACTGGTGATGTCGGCCCGCCCGGGTGTCATCGTCGCCGACTTCGCGATCCCATTCGCCTATCCGCGCTCGCCCGAACTGCGCTTCGATCCGGAGTTCGCCGAGCTGGCCGGTCAGGTCTCCCATGCCCTACGCGGAGCGCACGCATGACGCTCACCACCTCGCCCGCGGCATCGCCGACTACATCCCCGACCACGAACGAGCTGGCGGCGGCGCTCGTCGAGGATCCGGCGGGTAGCGGACCGGCCCTGGCCAAGCCCCGTGCGACCTTCGCCGATCTCGCCGGCCCGGTCGGCGGCTTCGTCCTGTTCATCGGCTTCTGGTACTTCATGTCGTACTGGGGCCTGAAGCACCTCTTCGACAAGCCGGCGTTCCTGCTCCCGCCGGTGCATCGTGTGCTGAACGTGTCGATCGGGAACCACTTCGTCCGCAAGCAGCTCTTCGACGCGACGATCCTCTCGGCTCGCGTCGCTCTGGCCGGGCTGCTCATCTCCATCCTCCTCGGCGTCGGGCTGGCCGTCGTCATGAGCCGAACGCGCTGGATCGAGCGCATGGCGTGGCCCTACCTGGTCGCGCTGCAGGCCATCCCGATCCTCGCCTTCGTACCTCTGCTCGGCGTGCTCTTCGGGTTCAACTTCAAGGCCCGGGTGATCGTGTGCGTGATGATCTCGATATTCCCAATCGTGTCCAACACGCTTTTCGGCTTGCTGTCGGCTGACCGCGGGCAGCACGACTTGTTCACGTTGCGGGGCGCGAGCCGCTGGACGCGGCTGCGCAAGCTCCAGTTCCCCGCCGCGTTGCCCGCCATCTTCGCCGGGTTCCGCATCTCGGCCGGCCTCTCGGTCATCGGTGCCGTCGTCGGCGACACGTTCTTCCGTCAGGGTCAGCCCGGCGTCGGCATCCTGATCGACAACTACCGTTCACGTCTCAACAACCCCGCCATGTACGGTGCCGTGATCCTCGCCGCGTTCCTCGGCATCGCCGTGTTCGCGTTGTTCGGCTGGCTGTCCGAGAAGGCCGTCGGGCACTGGTACGAGAGCACCCGCTAAAGAGCTGTCTCATTTCCCCACCCCCGCTATACCGAATGCCACCCACCCACCCACCCACCCACCCGAAGCACCTACAAGGAGTACGAATGCGTAAACACTGGAGCCGCACCCTGATGGTGGCCCCCTTGGCCGCTGTTCTGGTCCTCAGCGCCTGCAGCAAGGACAAGGCGGCCGACACGACCGCTGCGCCGGCCGGGACCACCGCTGCTGCGACAGCCGATACGACTGCCGCCGCCGACACCACAGCGGCAGCCGAGACCACCGCCGCAGCCGACAAGACGGCGGCTGCCGCGGCGGAGACGTCGGCCGCACCCACTGCCGCCGGCGTCAGCCTGAAGGGCGTCTGCCCAGCGACGATCGTCATCCAAACCGACTGGAACCCGGAGGCCGAGCACGGCTTCCTTTACCAGATGTTTGGGCCTAACCCCGAGATCAACGCCGACAAGAAGATCGTCACCAGCGAACTCATGGCCAGTGGGGGCGTCGACACGGGCGTGAAGATCGAGGTCCGTTCTGGCGGCCCGGCCATCGGGTTCCAGTCACCGACCTCGCAGATGTACTCGGACCCCAGCATCCTGCTCGGTTACGTCTATACCGACGAAGCGATCCAGAACTCGAAGGACAATCCGACCGTCGCCATCTTCACGGCGTTTCAGAAGAACCCGCAGGCGATCATGTGGGACCCAGCCACCTACCCCGACGTGAAGACCATCGCCGACCTTGGGAAGGTCACGCCGAAGGTGAAGGTCCGGTACTTCTCCGGCGGCGCATACATGGACTACTTCACCAGCACGGGGATCTTCAGCAAGGACCAGATCGACGGCAGCTACGACGGCACGCCGGCGCTGTTTGTCGCCGACCAGGGCAAAGCGGCCTCGCAGATCTTCGGCTCCGCCGAGCCGTACATCTACCAGAACGAACTGAAGGACTGGAACAAGCCGGTCAGCTACGCGTACGTCAACGACGCCGGCTGGAACAACTACGCCGAGCCGCTGGCCACGAAGCCGGAGAACATCACGAAGTACGCCGACTGTTTCAAGAAGTTCGTACCGATCGTCCAGCAGGCAACGGTTGACTACATGAAGAATCCGGGCGCGACGAACAAGCTCGTCCTCGAGCTCGTCGCCAAGTACAACAACGGCTGGGTGTACAGCCAGGGCGTCGCCGACTATGCCGTCGCGACGATGCTGAAGGACGGCCTCGTGGCCAATGGCACCGACGGCGTCATGGGCACGTTCGACGAGACACGCGTCGCCGACCTCATCACCAAGGCCATCCCGGTCTACACAACGGGCGGCAAGGCCCCGAAGGCCGGACTCACCCCGGCGGACATCTTCACCAACAAGTTCATCGACAAGAGCATCAAGATGTGAAGGCTGCGGACCTGATGGTCCGCCGGTGATGTGAACACTGCACCAGCGTGGGTGCCGGTCCTCCGGGGTCGGCACCCACGCCGCGTCCGAAAGCGGAGAACGGGTCAGCGCTTCTTGACGGTCGTCGGGGTCGGCGCCGAAAGGCGTGTCGTCGTCGGCGTGCCGCTCGAGGTGACCGGCCGTCCGATGCCGATCGTCGAATCAGTGAACGAGAGGTCCACGATGGTCGCGGCCCTTGCTGCCACGGTCGCGGCCAGCGGCACCCGTACACCAGCGACATTTCTTGAGATCGCAAGCGCGCGCACCATCTGCTGGACCCGGGCCGGATCGAGGTCGCCGATCGTCGCATTCGGGCCGTTGCTCAGTATGCCGATCGCGAGCGCCGCCCGTAGCGTCGCCCGCAGCGCGGTGAGGTCGGTGGGTACACCGAGCTTCGCGGCAATAACCGCCAGATTGGCCGTCAGACGCTCGGGTTCGCGGCTGACGCGGACCGCCGCATGCTGCAGCAGCGGCACGAGGGCGCGGAGACATGAAGCCCGATCTTTGGCATTGGCCGGCGTGGTGGCGAGGCTGTGCTCGTACGGTTCCCAGCCTGTCTCGGCGACGAGCTCGAAGGATGTCCCCTGCGTGGCCTGGCCGCCGCCGGCCGCATCCGTTCCACCGTCGAGACCGCTGATGATCGCGGCCACGAGCGAAGGGTCCGACAGCGCCTTCACGATGTGCACCGGGGTGACCGACAAGGCACCGGCCGAATCGGTGGTCCGGGTCGCAGCATCGACCTTCGGTGCCAGCGCGCTGTTGACGAGGTAGCGGGCAAGGGGGCTGTCGGCGGGCGCGTCGAGCCGGACCCGGAGGTCGGCGATGGTGATGGCGTCCGGCTGGAGGCGGCCGTCCCACACGAAGGCAGCGTCGGCTCGCTCCCACGGTACGAGGACGGCCACCGTCCGGTCCTTGGGCGCCGACTCAAGGGCCTCGACTGTCCCCACCTCACCGAGGAGGATCGACGTATCCGCCTGCATGGCCTGGCTGACGGACTGTCCGGGCGCCAAAGCCGCGGACGTGCGCAGCTCGACGTTGATCCCGGTCGGCGTGACCGATCGGGGGTCGAGGAGGGCGGCCGAGTAGCGGCCGGCCGAGGCCACCGACCCGTCGACGGCGAGGGCGCCGACATAGGGCATCGCCCACAGATCCGGTGGGCCGGCGAGCTGTATCACGATCGGGTTCGGGCACACGCCCTGCATGGACGCGGCATCTGGCCGGACGGGCGGCGTGGCCTCGGGAGCCGTGCTGGGGACGCCGATGGTCGTCGGCAGCCGTGCTGAGCGACTGCCTGAGGTGCAGCCGCTGACACCGAGCGTCAGTACGGCCACGAGGGCCGTGGCCGTACGCAGGCCCGCGCCCGTGCGTTGGGGGCGCGAGTACGGGGGTGAGGTCATGCGGGTGGTTCAGTCGGCAGCGAGCATGCGGCGCGTGACGGTCGTCGACGACACCAGCCGCCCACGATGCCACGTCATGCGCTGTTGGTCGGCACGCGCCATCGCATCGTCGATCGATGTACCGATCACCGCGACCAACTCGGCCGGGAACCCTGGTTCGATCCGTACGGGTGGCAACCCCATCGCGGCGCGGGCCCCGTCGGTGACCGCGTGAAATGCCTCGTGCGGGAGCAGGTGCCCGGCCATGACCAACAGAGCGGCCGTCTCGAAGGGGTCACTGCGGCCCATCGAGCAGAACGGGTCGCGGACGTTGTCGGCACCGGCGCCGAGCGTTACGCCTGCGTCGAGCAGCGGCCGCAGCGCGGTAAGACTCCGCGGCGGCGATGTCGGATGCAGCCGTCCCTGGAGGAACAGGTTCGTCTGCGGCAGGGTGATGACGGCGACGCCGGCGGCGGCGACCTCGTCCGATGTGGCCCGCTGGATTTCGGGCGTCTGTATGCCGAGGCTCACGCAATGGCTCGCGGTGGCGCGCTGGGCAAAACCGGTGGCAGCCACCCGCTCTGCCAGGTAGCGCACCTCGAGGTGGCGCGCGTCGAGCGTCTCATCGGTATGGAGGTCGAGCATGCGTCCGAGATCGCCCGCCGCCTCGAGGGCGATGTCGGTCGCGGTGAACGGGTCGGCATCGATGTGCGGGCAGCCGCCGGCCACGATGTCGCGGTCCATGAGGAGCGCGTCGCGCAGCAGGGCACGGAGGTCGGCACCCTCCGGGCCGGTGATGGGGCGGCCGGTGAGGGCGACGATCTGGATGTCGACGAGGTGGCGGAGCTCGTCGCGCACGAGCAGCAATGCCTCGATCGCGTCGGTCCCGATCTCCCGGTGGACGTCCGCGTGTGATCGCACCGCGGTGATGCCGGACGCGACGAGCTCGAGGGTGGCCCGTCGGGCCCGTTCCACCATGCCCTCGATGGTGACGTGGGGGAGGAACGCGACCCACGCCTCGATGGCACCGCCGAGGTCGCCACGCGGGTTCGGCACGAACTCGCTCGTGAGGGCCTTGTCGAGATGGGCGTGCGGTTCGGCCGGCGCGGCCAGCAGCAGATAGCCCTCGAGGTCGACTTCGTCGGGTCGCTGCGTGGGGTCGGCGGGCTCGGCCGGACGGGCCGATCGGGGGAGGTCGCGGCGGGCATCGACGACCTCGGCGATGGTGCCCGAGCCCGCGTCGATGCCCACATCGACCACGCGGCCGTCGGCGAGCGCGGCGCTCCGGAGCCAGGCCGTGATTCCGACCGGCCGCGCGTCCGGGGTCATGCGACGTTGTAGGCGATGTCGAGTGTCGGCGGGTCGAGGGGATCGAGCCCGATCCCGGCGGCGGGCAGGACCCGCTCGGCGAGGATGTGGATCTGGTCGTCGATCTGGCTGCGGGTGAGCCCGGGCAGGTCGAGGAAGAAGACGAAGTGCTCGACGCCGAACCGGTCGATGTACATCCGTAGTGCCTCGGCCACGTTCTCGACCGAGTCGATGAGCTGGATCTGCTGGTCGACCGACTGTTCGAGCGTGGGCTGGCGGCCGAACGCGAACTTCTGGCCGCTCTCGTCCTTGTAGCTCGTGAAGCGGCCGTAGGGCGCGAGGAACCGGCAGAACTCGTCGTGCCCGTTGCGGCCGCTGGCGAAGGCCTCCTCACGCGTGTCCCGGGCATGGAGGTTCATGACCATCACGCGCTTCTCGCCCTTGCGCAACGTGGCGTCGTGGGCCGCTTCGTATGTGCGCTGGTAATGTTCCCATTTGGGCGCGAGGTAGTCCGGATGGGCCAGCCAGTACACCGCGTGGTAGCCCTGTCTCGGCACGTACTCCATGGTGTCGGGTGACGTGACGGGCTGATAGATCGGCACCTTCCGCGTGGGGCGCGGCACGAGGGTGAGGTCGGTGACGGTGGCGCCGCGGTCGGGGATGCCGGCCGGCGGGAACTGGTAGTGCTTGCCGGTAAAGCTGAAGCGCTCGTTCGCCCAGGCCAGCTCGATCACTTCCATCGCTTCTTCGAACTGCTCGCGGTTGAATGCGTCGTCCTTTGCGCTCATGTCGTTGTCACCGCTCGCCACGCGGGAGCCGAGCGCCATCGCCTCACGCGGCACGGTTCCCCGCCCGACACCGAACTCCATGCGCCCACCGCTCAGGATGTCGGCCATCGCAAAGTCCTCGGCCAGGCGCAGCGGATGCCATTGCGGCACGACGTTGAACATCTGGCCGCAACGGATCCGCTTGGTCTGCTGGGCGACTGCGAGTCCGAAGAGGATGAGGTTCGGCGTGACCTCGTACCCCTCGTACTGGAAGTGGTGCTCGGTGAACCACATGCCGTGGATGCCGGCGGCGTCGGCCGTCTTCGCCCACTGCATCAGGTTCTCGTAGCAGGCGATGTAGTCCGCATTGCCGTACCGGCGATCGGTCGGGACCGGACCGGCGTTGCCGGCATCGGGCATAGGGACGGTGCCGAAGAAGTTCAGGTCGACGCGCATATACGGATCGTAAAGGCTGAACGGACCGTACCTGTCGTCCTTGTTCGGGCCTGGTTGGTCGGGTCGGGTTGGCTACCATCGGCGGATGGCATCCCCTCCCCCCGGTGAACGGGAAATCCTGACGTGGCAGCTGTTCGGCGAGGGGAGCCGTGAGTTGGCGCAGCAGGTCGCTGACGGCGGCTGGATCCCCGACATCATTCTCGCCATCGCCCGCGGCGGGCTGCTCCCGGCGGGTGCCCTCGGCTACGCGCTGTCGATCAAGAACGTCTTCGTGATCAGCGTCGAGTACTACACCGGCATCGATCAGCGCCTCGACTTTCCCGTCATGCTGCCCCCGCAGCTGAACCTCGTCGACATCAAAGACTCCAGGGTGCTCATCGTAGATGACGTCGCCGACACCGGGCATACCCTGAAGGCGGTCATGGATTTCGTGGGGACCACGGTGCATGAGGCCAAGACCGCGGTGATCTATGAGAAGTCCCATTCGGTCGTGAAGTGCGACTACGTCTGGAAGCGCACTGACCAATGGATCGACTTCCCGTGGAGCGACAAGCCGCCCGTCGTGGGCGGTGGCGACGGTCACTGACGCCTGAGCGCAGTTCATCGCAGCAGGGGCCTGGTTTTGCCCACCGCCCGAGATCCGCCACCGGTAGGGTCTCGGGCACCAGGACGAGGGGGAACCACGATGGTCAAGAAGTCTGCCGCAACCGCCTCGGTGAAGGCGTTTCCGTTCGGCTCTGCCACGCAGTTGGCGCGTGCGGTGCGCACCGGGGCGGTCTCCTCGGTCGAGCTGCTGAAGGCGTACCTCGAACGGGTCGATCGCTACAACCCTTCGTTGAACGCCGTTGTCGTCGACGACCGGGTGCGAGCGCTGAAGGATGCCAAAGCGGCCGATCGGGCACTGGCCGCGGGCAGGCCGATCGGTCCGCTTCACGGCGTGCCCATGACGGTCAAGGAGAGCTTCAACATCCCGGGCCAGCAAACCACGTGGGGCTTTCCGTTCCTGAAGGGGAACATTCCCAAGGAGGATGCGGTCGCTGTGGCCCGGCTGCGGGCGGCGGGCGCGATCGTGTTCGGCAAGACCAATGTGCCGATGGCGCTCGCCGATCTGCAGAGCTTCAACGACGTTTACGGGACCACGAACAACCCCTGGGACCTCGCCCGCGGCCCGGGTGGCTCGTCAGGCGGCTCCGCAGCCGCACTAGCCGCCGGGCTCAACGGACTCGAGTTCGGGAGCGACATCGGCGGCAGCATCCGCAACCCGGCGGCCTACTGCGGCGTCTACGGGCACAAGCCGACCTTCGGGATCGTGCCGAAGCGTGGGCAGACGACGAGCGAACTGCTGGTGGCCGAAGGCGACATCTCCGTGATTGGACCGATGTCTCGCGCCGCAGAGGACCTGGCGCTCGCGCTCAAGGTGACGGCAGGACCCGATTCGCTGGGCGCCGCCGGCTTGAAGCTCACCTTGCCGCCTCCGCCCCCGTCGCTGAAGGGCTTGCGGATCGCCGTCTGGCTGGACGAGCCCGACATCTCGCCGGTGGACGCGACTGTATGCGCGCAGATTGAAATGGCAGCAACGGCTCTCCGCCAAGCGGGGGCCAAGGTCGACTACGACGCCCGGCCCGACTTCGATGTCGCCTCTGCCCATGACACCTACATGCGCCTCCTCATGGGCCTGATGAGCGTCGGCCGTCCCGACTATGCAGACATGGTGGCGCGTGCCGAATCGCTCGTGGGCGACGACTCCAGCTATGCGCAGTCGCTCCGCTACTCGACGGCCAGTCACAACGACTTCGCCATCGCCGAGAACCGGAGGGATCTCCTGCGGTGGGCCTGGCATGCGTTCTTCAAGGACTACGACGTGCTGCTCGCGCCGATCACGATCACGCCGGCGTTCCCGCACGACCACTCCGAGCCGATGGCGGCCCGCACGGTGCCGGTCAACGGTATCGAAGTGCCCTACTTCAGCCAGGTGTTCTGGGCCGGGCTGGCCATCGCGTCGTACCTCCCGTCCACGGTGGCGCCCGTGGGCAAGGCACCATCGGGACTACCGGTCGGGATGCAGATCATCGGTGACGCCTACACCGATCGCACGACGATCTGGGTGGCCGGCGAGCTGGCCAAGCTCATCGGCGGATTTTCCCCGCCTCCCGGCTACTGACGCCACTGACCGGTGGTCACCCGATGTCACCCGGGCATGGGCATTGGCGAGTGAAGCGCACCTCTGAGGTGTCGTGGGTGCGATTCGACGCGTGAAGGGGGCAGCGAGCTGCGATTCGACGCGTTGTCCTCTAGAGGGGATGACAGTTCGGGCTCCGGACCTTATGTTTCACTGCCCGCAAATCGCGACAGCAGCATGAAGAGGTCCTCCGTTGCCCATCACCACGCGCCCGGCAATGCCGGGTATCCCGACCCGTAAGCTCCAGGAGTTCATCTGCGCGCAGACAGTAGGTACGCCTACTATCGAAACGCCGTACGTGGTGGTCGATCTCGACATCGTGGCCGAGCGTTACGACTCGCTGCGTGCGGCACTGCCGATCGCCGACGTGTTCTATGCCGTCAAGGCGAACCCGGCGCGAGAGATCCTGGAACTGGTCGTGGAACGTGGTGGCCACTTCGACGTGGCGTCACCGGCGGAGATCGAGATGTGCCTCGCGGCGGGTGCCGCCGCCGCAGACATCTCGTTCGGCAACACCATCAAGAAGCAGCGTGACATCGCCTCGGCCTACGCCAAGGGCGTTCGCTTGTTCGCGTTCGATGCCGAGGACGAGCTCCGCAAGCTTCAGGAGTCCGCTCCTGACGCGACGGTGTTCTGCCGTGTGCTGTGTGACGGTTCGGGCGCGGACTGGCCGCTTTCGCGCAAGTTCGGCTGCGAGCCGGAAGAGGCCATCCGCCTGCTGTTGCTGGCTGCGTCGAGCGGTATGGCGATCGGCGTGTCGTTCCATGTCGGGTCGCAGCAGCGCAACGTCGAAGCCTGGGACGACGCCCTGGAGCAGGTCGCGGCGATTGCCGAAGCACTGGGCGCGCACGGTCGTCGGTTGTCGGTCGTCAACGTGGGCGGCGGTTTCCCCGGGCGCTACCAGGATGCCATGCCGCCCGTGACGGCCTATGGGACGGCGATCACCAAGGCGCTGCACAACCGGCTTCATATGTACACCGACGACTTCCCGCGCATAATCGCCGAGCCCGGCCGCTACCTCGTCGCCGATGCGGGCGTGCTGCAGACCGAAGTCGTGCTCGTGTCGAAGAAGCACGAGCTCGAGGACCGACGCTGGGTCTATCTCGACTGCGGGAAGTTCGGCGGCCTGGCCGAGACGATGGACGAGGCGATCCGCTACCGCCTGCGGACGCCGTACGACGACATCGCCGGGCATGTGCCGTCCGGTCCGGTCACCATCGCCGGCCCCACCTGCGACTCGGCCGACGTGCTCTATGAGAAGTCGGACTATGCGCTGCCGATGGCGCTCAAGGCCGGCGACCGGATCGAGATCCTCTCGACCGGCGCGTATACGACGACCTATTCGGCCGTCAGCTTCAACGGCTTTGCGCCGCTCAAGCAGATCTGCATCTGACGCGCGGTCGAGTCGGGCCTTGTTGCCGGCTGCGACGGTACGATTCCCGACGTGACTGAGACGCACGCGAACTTCATCCCGGTCGAGGAGTACCTCGGATGGGGCGAGCAAGAGGTTCGCTACGAATACGTCGATGGTGCGGTGTTCGCGATGTCGGGCGGCACTCGACGGCACAGCAGCCTGAAGATGGCGATCGGGTTCCAGTTGCTTGCCGCCGCACGCGGTTCGGCCTGCCATGTCTATGACTCGGACTTTCGGGTGCAGATCACGCGGACGCGCTACTACTACCCCGATCTCAGCGTTTCCTGTGAACCCGGCAATGACAGCGACACCACCGAACTGAACCCCTGCCTCGTCGTCGAGGTCCTCTCTCCGAGCACGGAGCAGACCGACCGCCGGGAGAAGCTCGTCGCTTACATGAATGTCCCGTCGCTACGCCACTACCTGATGGTCGCGCAGGACGAAGTCCGGGTCGACCACTACCACCGGGCCGACGGCGGGCCGTGGAACATCACGATCCTCGGGCCCGGCGACAGCCTCCTGCTCTCGTGTCCCGCCGCCGCCATCGCCGTCGACGACCTCTACGCGGGCGTCGTTTGATTCTGTCGCGACGCGCCTTCACACACGGCGCGCAATTCGTGTCCGGCCTCATCTCGATACACCCGACCCTCTGCGCCCGCTCAGATCGGAAGCTTCCGAACGGCTGGCCGACGACCTATAACGAAGAATCTTCCGGTGTAGTCCCTGGGAGGGAATGCAAGGGTTAGCCCGTACGGAGTACGTGTCATCGACAGGTGCTCAACGCGGTCGAATCCTGCCAAAGTGAGGAGGTCTGCGTGTTCGGCTGGCGTTCGGATCTTCTGGTTCACGACAACCGTGGAGGGCGCGCGGTTTCGTTGCGAGATCAAAATTCTCTTGTGACAACCGGCCCGGTTCCGTTTGAACAATGCGTCCGGTGAAGGCGTAATCCGGAGTTGACGCTTCGATGGCAGGCTGGTCAAAAAGGACGGGGCCGTTAGCGTCGTAGATGATCAAGCCGTCCGCGCGCAATGACGCAAGCGCCGATATGAAACTGCGAACGAGTTCGGTGTCCTCAATCACATGGTCGAACGTGTCACTCGTGGCAATCACAAAATCTGCTTCGACCGAGGACGCCCAGTCGATGAAGCTGGCGTGTTCGTAGCTGACGTTCGGGGTCATTCGGGTTCTGGCTCGCGTCAACATCGCGAGTGACTGATCAACACCGACCATGTTGAATCCTTGGCCAGCAAGGAGGGCGGTGAGTCGGCCGGTGCCACACCCAAAGTCTACCCCGGTCTTCGCTGCCGGGACCTTGGCTGCGATGAATTCAGTGAGCATGTCGCAAAGCAGGTCGTAGCGGTCCGACTTCTTCCAGTCATCGTATGCGGCGGCGAATAGGTCGTACGGTGAACTCACAGCTGGTTTGCTTCACGAAGCGCGTCGAGGATGAAAGCCTCGACATGACCATCAGGGTTCTCGTGAGGTAGCGCGTCCTGACCGCACTTCTTCCAACGACCAGCTATGTCCTCCTGGTCTCGGACGTAGCCGAACCGAGGGTGACCGACTCGCCACTCCGGGCGGTCCGCGGTCTCACAGCAACTGTATAGGAAGCCATCCGCGCCAACAGCGGCACCGAATCGTCCGTCTCGTTCGGTGCAGTATATGCAGAATCCCTCTGATGGGGCGAGCACCTCAAAACCGGCGGCTAGTGCGGCATTCACCCAAGCGCCGACCTCCTGAGCGGTGATCGATTCGCGCGGCGTGACGACGGCACCCGCGATCGGGTAGTCACGTATGAGCGCGAAGTAGATCTCGTTCCGGCTAGGGGAAGATGCTCGTGCCAAGTCTGTGATGGTCGAGACGGTCTGGCTGAGCTTCTCAAACCCGACGTTGACTCGAAACTGCCAAGTGAGCCCTTCAACGACCGAACAGGCAGCAATGTTGGAGAGGATCCGTTGGTAAGTCGGCTCTCGCCGAGGTCCGACGCGCACGCGGTC
>JAYUDQ010000075.1:0-6884 GCA_043739745.1 Acidimicrobiia bacterium
GTGGACGACGGCCGCGTCACCGTCAATGCCATCGTGGTGCAGCACCGCAGCCGTCGCGTTGCGCTCGACGATCGGATTGCTGTTGATGAGCGGGTCGTCGATGCCGCTGCGCTGCTCGAGGCCGACCCGAACGTGACCTTCACCGTCGTGTACGAAGACGCCGACCTCATCGTGATCGACAAGCCAGCGGGGCTCGTGGTCCACCCCGGCGCCGGAAATCAGCACGGCACGCTCGTGCACGGGCTCTTGGCCCGCTTTCCCGATCTGCGCGCACTGGCCGTGGGTGAGAACGCCGTTCGCCCCGGGATCGTGCATCGGCTCGACAAGGGCACGTCCGGTCTGCTGATGGTCGGCCGCACCGCACCGGCCGTCGAAGCGCTCATCGGGCAGCTCTCGTCGCGGGCCGTGTCTCGCCATTACCGCGCCCTCGCATGGGGTCGTTTCGAGGCCACCAGCGGGCTCATCGACGCGCCGGTCGGGCGCAGCGATGCAGACCCGACCCGGATGACGGTGACGGCCACGGGCCGCGAGGCCCGAACCCGCTATTCGGTGCTCGCCGCCTACGTCCAGCCCGACCCGACCACACTCCTCGAGTGCTGGCTCGAGACCGGGCGCACCCATCAGATCCGCGTGCATCTCTCCGCCATTGGCCATCCCGTGGTCGGCGACGGGCGCTACGGCGGCGCCCGAAACGCCGTGCACTCGCCCCGGCCGTGGCTGCACGCGCAGTCGCTGGCGTTCGCCCATCCGATCACCGCCGAACCAATGGCGTTCCAGTCCGAGGTTCCCGACGACCTGATGGCGGTTCTCGGCAAGCTCTCCTGACGCGAGCACACGCGCAGCGGGTTGCGCGCGCGAAGTCCGGGGTCGATGCGCGCGGAGTCACCGATTCCGACGGGTGGAAGCGCTTGCGGGAGGGGCTTCGCGCGCACCGGAGGCCGACTTCGCGCGCCGCCCGGACGGTCAGGACAGAGCGTGCACGGCAACCGCGGGTGGCGCCGTCTCCGGAAGGCCCTGGGCCCGCCGGACCATGCCGGCCAGTGAATGACCCTCGAGGTGCGATCGCATCTGGTCGCCGACCGTGGCCCATACGGCCAAGAGCACGCATTGACCCTCGTGGTCGCACGCCCCGTCCTTGTGCGGCTCGCCGAAATCGCCGAGCGCGATGGGACCGTCGACCGCGCTGACGATCTCGGCGAGGGTGATGTGCTCGGTGTCGCGGGCCAGGACATAGCCACCGCCGACCCCCCGCTTCGAGCGGACCAGGCCGGCGCCCTTCAGGGCGAGGAGGATCTGCTCCAGATAGGGCTGCGGAAGGCCCGTCCGCCCGGCGATGTCGCGCACGCTCTGTGGACCGAACTCGTTCGCGTGCAAGGCGAGCGACAGCAGGGCACGGCATGCGTAGTCGCCTCTCGTGCTCACTCGCATGACGTCGGACCTTACCGGGCCTGTCGCGATTGTGCGGGCCGTCGTTCGATCGACGGCTGACTCGAACGCGTCCGGGCCGCGTGATGCCCACAACCGGCGCGGAGGTGGTTGCAGTTCGACCAGACTCCGTCGCCATGATTGACGATACGAACGCAGCGGCGCCGGAGCTTGTGGTGGTTTCGGGCCCGGGATCGGAAGGTCCGGGCATCGACGGGCACGTGGCCCTCGGCCCCACTCCCGAGGAAGGCACGGTCTCGGAGCCGGGCAAGGTCATGCGCATCGGATCGATGATCAAACAGCTGCTGGAGGAGGTGCGTCAAGCACCCCTCGACGAACGCAGCCGGGCCCGATTGCGTGAGATCTACGAGATCTCCGTGAAGGAGCTGGCCACATCGCTGTCGCCCGACCTGCGTGACGAGCTCGAGAGCCTGGCCCTGCCCTTCGCCGACGACGAGGTGCCGAGCGACTCGGAGCTGCGCATCGCGCAGGCTCAGCTCGTCGGCTGGCTCGAAGGGCTGTTCCACGGAATCCAGGCGACGCTGTTCGCCCAGCAGATGGCGGCGCAGGCACAGCTGCAGCAGATGCGCCAGCTCCCGGCCGGTGCGTCGCGTCCCGGGGAGCACAGCATGCCCGGAGTAACGCCCAGCGGCACGTACCTCTAGCCGACTGCGAGGACCTTCGGACAGCGGCTCAGCATGCGACGAATCGAAGCAACAGCCGGCGTCCACACCCGCCGAATGGGCCGGAAGAAGCTTGCTCTAGGCGTCGTGGGGCTCATCGTGCTCGTGCCGGTGGCGGCCGTTGCCGCACGCGGGTTGCAGTTCCGGCTCGATCGGATCCGGATCATCTACGAAGGTCGGGTCGCGGTGGCGCCGATTGCGTCCGTGCTGCCCGGTGCCGAAGAGGTCGCCTACACCGCGACCGATGGCCAACGGCTGAAGGCCTGGTTCCTGCCGGCCCCGAGTGCGGCGTCGGTCGCGGTGCTCTTCCATGGCACCGGCGCGTCACGGGCAACCATGGCCCCATTGGCGAAACGCCTCCGGGCCGCCGGCATCTCCGTCTTCCTGGCCGAGTACCGCGGCGCCGCGGACAGCGACGGAGCCCCCAGTGAGACGGGACTGGCCCGCGACGCCGATGCGGCGTTGTCCGAGGCCGAGGCGCTGACGGGTCTTGGCAACGACCGGGTCGTCGCCGTCGGCCACTCGCTGGGCACCGCGGTCGCGGTCGGGCTCGCCAACCGTCACCGGCTCAAGGGTGTCGTCCTCATCGCTCCGTTCACGAATCTGCTCGACGTCACCGGCGTCGAGACCAACCGTTTGTTCGCCTGGCTGGCGGCCGGGCCGGACCGTTTCGATATCGTCGGGACGATCGCGGGGATTCACGCGCCTCTGGTGATCCTGCGCACCGTTGGTGACCGGATCGTGCCCAACGGCCAGTCGGACCGCGTGATGGCCACCGCCACCCAGCCGAAGCGCGTAGTGACCGTCGCCAAGGGCTACCCCCATGCTGATCCGCGGTTCGTGGGCGGCCCGGAGGCGGCCGCCGCCGTTGCGTCGCTCGCCGAAACGTGACGTACAGAGACCGGTTAGGGTGATCGCCCTCCCCGAATGACAGCCCTGTGATTCGATTGTCGTCGGGAATCGTTCTCATCTAGCAGACGGAAGGATCGGGCCGTGGGCGACTCGTTCACCCATCTCCACCTCCATACCGAGTACTCGATGCTCGACGGCGCGGCACGGGTCGAACAGGTCATCAACGCGGCCAGAAACGACGGCCAGCCCGCCATCGGCATCACCGACCACGGCAACATGTACGGCGCGCTCGAGTTCTACAAGGAGTGCAGGAAGCAGGGCATCAAACCCGTCATCGGCATCGAGGCCTACCAGGCCAGCGAGCACCGTACCGAGCGGCCGGTCCGGCGGGGCCGCCTCGACGACGGCGACCAGGGCGAGGGTGAGAAGCTCTACTACCACCTCACCCTGCTGGCCGAGACGACCCAGGGCTACCGCAACTTGATGAAGCTCTCGAGCCGTGCCTTCCTCGAGGGGTACTACTACAAGCCCCGCCTCGACTGGGAGCTCCTCAGCGAGCTGCACCACGGCATCATCGCCACCACCGGCTGCCTCGGTGGCGTCGTTCTGCAGGCCCTGCTCGCCGGCAACGACGCGCTGGCGCTCGAGCGGGCCAGCCGGCTGCAGGACATCTTCGGCCGCGACAACCTGTTCGTCGAGCTCCAGGACCACGGGATCCCGGCGCAGCACGAGACGAACCCGAAGCTGATCGAGATCGCGAAGAAGATCAAGGCCCCGCTGCTCGCCACGAACGACTCGCACTACACCCACCGCGAAGACCACGTCGCCCACGACGCGTTGCTCTGCGTCCAGACGGGCGCGCTGCTGTCGGATGAGAAGCGCTTCAAGTTCCACGGCGACCAGCACTACCTGAAGACCGCGGTCGAGATGCGTCACCTGTTCCGGCACTGGGAGTCGGCGTGCGACAACACGCTGTGGATCGCCGAGCGGGCCGACGTGGACATCGAGTTCGGCTCGTCGGAGCTGCCCGACTTCCCGTTGCCCGAAGGCTTCACGGTCGACAGCGACTACCTGCGCCACCTCGTCTACGTCGGTGCCCACGAGCGCTGGGGCGAGCACCTCGAGCCGGGTCACATCGAGCGCATCGACTTCGAGCTGAAGGTCATCATCGAGATGGGCTTCGCGGCCTACTTCCTGGTGGTGTGGGACCTCATCAAATATGCCAAGGACCAAGGGTGGCGGGTCGGTCCGGGCCGTGGCAGCGCGGCCGGAAGCGCCGTGTCGTACTGCCTGCGCATCGTCGATCTCGACCCCATCAAGTACGACCTCCTGTTCGAGCGCTTCCTCAACCCCGGCCGCAAGCAGATGCCCGACATCGACATGGACTTCGACGAGCGTTACCGCGGCGAGATGATCGCCTACGCGAGTCGCAAGTATGGGATGAATCACGTCGCCCAGATCGTCACGTTCTCGACCATCAAGGCACGCGCCGCGGTGCGTGACGCGAGCCGCGTGCTCGGCTACCCGTACGGCCTCGGCGACCGCATTGCCAAGGCCATGCCGCCGCTGGTCATGGGCCGCGACACGCCGTTGTATGCGTGCTTAGAGCCGTACCCGAAGTTCGAGGACGGCTACAAGATGGCCGCCGACCTCCGGCAGATGTACCAGATGGACCCCGACGTGAAGAAGGTCGTCGACGTGGCCAAGGGTCTCGAAGGCCTGCGCCGCGGCGACGGAATCCACGCCGCCGCGGTCGTCATCACCCGTCGAGAGCTGATGGAGTACCTGCCCATACAGCGCAAGCCCGAGCCCGGTGGCAGGCCGGAGGACGCGCCAATCGTCACGCAGTACGAGATGCACGGCGTCGAAGAGCTCGGCCTGCTGAAGATGGACTTCCTCGGACTGCGCAACCTGAGCGTCATCGACCGCACCATCAAGCTGATCAGGGCGAACAAGGGCATCGACGTCGACATCGACAATGTCGACCTCGAAGACGCGGCGACGTTCGAGCTGTTGCGCCGGGGCGACTCGATCGGCGTGTTCCAGCTCGAAGGCACGCCGATGCGAACGCTCATCCGCCGGCTTGCGCCGACCAGCTTCGGCGACGTCGCTGCGCTCGTCGCGCTCTACCGGCCGGGGCCGATGGCGGCCAACATGCACAACGACTACGCGGATCGCAAGAACGGCCGCTTGCCGATCGCCTACTTCCACCCCGATGCCGAAGAGCTGCTCGGCGACACGCAGGGCCTGATGATCTATCAGGAGTCGATGATGCGGGTGGCGCAGAAGTTCGCGGGTTACTCGCTCGCCGAGGCTGACAACCTGCGCAAGGCGGCCGGCAAGAAGGTCCGCGAGATCATGGCCTTGGAGCGCGACAAGTTCGTGGCCGGCTGCGAGGCCACCGGCTACGGCGCTGCGCTCGGTACGAAGATCTTCGACATCATCGAGCCGTTCGCCGACTACGCCTTCGGCAAGAGCCACAGCTTCGGCTACGGCTTCGTCAGCTATCAGACGGCGTACCTGAAGGCGAACTTCCCCAGCGAGTACCTGTCCGCTCTGCTCACCAGCGTGAAGGACGACAAGGACAAGACTGCGGTCTACCTGTCCGAGTGCCGCACGATGGGCATCCAGGTGCAAGTGCCGGACGTGAACTCGAGCGTGAGCGACTTCGCACCCACCACCGTCGACGGCGCGGAGATCATCCGCTTCGGCATGTCCGCCATCCGCAACGTCGGCGAGGGTCTCGTGAGCCTCATCGTGTCCGAGCGCGATGCCAACGGCCCGTTCAGCGACTTCTACGACTTCTGCAACCGAGTCGAGCTGACCGTGCTGAACAAGCGGACCATCGAGTCGCTCGTCAAGGGCGGTGGCTTCGACTCGGTGCACCACCCGCGACGGGGGCTGATGGACGTCTACGAGCAGATCATCGACCGGGTCGTGGCCCGCCGCCGCGAGGCCGAGTCGGGGGTGATGTCGCTGTTCGGCTCGCTGGGCGGGGACGACGAGGCGATCGGCGGCGGCGGAGGGTTCGACGACAGCCGTATCCCCGTCCCGCAGCACGAGTGGGACAAGGCCGTGCAGCTCAAGTTCGAGAAGGAGATGCTGGGCCTCTACATCTCCGACCATCCGCTCCTCGGCGCGCAGCACGCCATGCGCAAGGTCACCGACTGCTCGATCACCGAGCTTCGCGAAGGCACGGTGCGCACCGAGGGGAACGGATTCGGCGGCCGCGAGGGTGGGGGAGCGGCCACCAAGACGGTCGGCGGCGTCATCACCGCCCTCCAGCGCAAGTACACGAAGAAGGGCGACCTGATGGGCGTCTTCATCCTCGAGGACCTCGAAGCCGCCATCGAGGTGATGGTCTTCCCGAAGACCATGCAGGAGTGCAACTGGATCCTGGCCGACGACGCGCTTGTCGTCGTGCGGGCCCGCGTCGACGACCGCGACGACATCCCGAAGCTGATCGCCATGGACGTGAAACGCCTGGAGATCAACCTGGACGGTGGCGGCCCGCCTATCCGCATCCAGCTGCCCGAGCAGGGCATCCGGCCCGAGAACGTGCACGAGCTGCGCGAGCTTCTGGCTCTCCACCCCGGCGATTCGGAGGTGTTCGTCCACTTCGGCCGTCAGGTGCTGCGATTGCCGGCCGAGTTCCGGGTCGACCCGACCACCCGGCTGTTCTCTGAGCTGCGGGTGCTTCTGGGCGAGAACGCGATCGTCTCGTGACGTCGTCCTTGGCCGAGCCCGCGGAGCCCCCGATGGTCGCTCGATGACGCCCAACGGCGAAGGCCTCCTGCTCCTGGCGAAGGCGCCCTCGGCAGGGCTTCCGGCCCGGGCCGCGCAGGGCCTCGAACCGCGCCCGGAATACGCCGTTCTGGCCGAAGCGCTCGGCGCCCGGATCATCAGCTTCAACGACCTCGCACG
>JAYUDQ010000076.1:0-2627 GCA_043739745.1 Acidimicrobiia bacterium
ACGGACCGATCCTCGAACATCGTGCAGGCCGAACCCGGGAGAACGGCGGTATGGGCCGGGTCGACTGCGACTGCCCGCGTCGCGGCCGGTGTGATCGCAAGTAGCGATCCACAGCAGGCGATGAAGGCGATGGAGCACAGCCAGAGCCTTCTTGGCACCGAGAGTCCTCCGTGAATTGAAACGTGAACGATGGCCGTGCCGCGTCATCATGCGCCAACACTTCAAGGCTGAATAGGTTGAAGGGCGAAATGTGCCCGGAAGGGCAACGCAGCATGAGCCCTTCACTGGCACGCCGACTTGCACACCGTTCGACTACCCCATATTCGTCGGTAGGCTTCCCAGGTGCGACAGACGACATTCTCGGCGCACGACGCCTCGGCTGCGCTTCGGGGCGGGCGCGTCAACGGGAGCAACCTGTAGGTGGTGGAGTGCGGATGAACGTGCAACGGAGGCAAGTCCACCGCGCGCGTCGGGAGGGCGGTTTCACGTTCGTCGAGACGATCGTCACGGTTGCCGTGCTCGGGCTGTTCGTGGTGGGCCTGAGCTTCGCGCTTGTCGTGAGCCAGCGGGGCAAAGACGCCGGTCGCCAACCGCTCGATGCATCCGTCGCCGAACAACAGGTCGCGTTCTGGCTTCCGACCGACATGCTGAGCCTGGGAACGGCATCACCGGACATCGACGTGGCTATGGCGCGGGGCACGTCGGACTGCAGCGGTCGCCTTCCCGGTGCACGGGTCCTGCACCTTGGCTGGAACGACGGCCTGAAGCCCGAACCGAAAACCTTCACGGTCAACTACACAGTTGAGGTGGTAGGCGGCGCGTCCAGCCTTGTGCGCCACGCGTGTGAAGGCGACGCGGCCTCGTCGCAGGTACTCAGCCGCAACATCGACCTGGCCTCGAACGCAGTCCCGAACGGGGTCGCAGCGACCCGCAGCGACCGCACGGTGACGCTCCGGGTCGCCATTTTGGGACGTGACGGGAAGACCTCGGACTTCCGGGTTTCTGCGGATCAGCCGGTCAAGGCGATCTCCACGACGACGACGCCGCCGACTTCGACCCGGCCACCGGCGCTGGCATCGGGCGAATGCGCAATCGCCGGTACCGGCGCAACGATCGCACCGAACGCCGTTGGTCTCACGGTTGCGGGTGCGCTGAAGTCGTCCGTCGCCATTCAGATCGAGACGGAGGGCTCGTGCGGGCTCCTCACGGCGGACCTCTCGGGAGCGGCCGGGGCCTCTCCCGGGGCCACGGCGCTGGTGCTGGCGCCGAACATCCCATCCGCAGATCCCCGATTCGAGCAGTGGACGGCGACCGTCGGAACGTCGAGCACGAGCTGGGAGGTGGGCACCTTCACGGTAAAATTCCTGAACGACGGAAAGCCCATCCCCGGCGCGCCGACAGCTTCGCTGAAGGTGACCGCGCCATGCACGGTCGAGCAATTCGGGGCGTCGCCGTACAACGTCGCACCGACACCGGGCGGCGAGCTCTCGATCGCAGTCGTGATCACGGCGGGAAAGGTCGATCCGAGATGCGGTCCTCTGTCGGTGTCGATCAAGGCGCTGGTGGCGGGAGGCACGCCGCCCGTCGACAACCTCCCGCTCGTGGGCTCGACGAGCCGGACGGCCGTGCTCAGTGCTGCCCTGAAGGGCTGGGTGGCGGGCACGTACAAGCTGACGGTGCGCGAAGGCCCGGTGGCCATGAGCCCCGAGGTCGCCGTGAACCTCGCCGTCGGTTCGGCCGGCGCCTGCCGCATCGAGGCGATCACGTTCTCGCCCGACTCGGTTCTCCTGGCCGCCGGCGCGGGCTCGACGCTACCGCTCGGGAAACCGGTCAACGTGCAGCTCACGGTGAGCCCGCCCGGCGCGTGCGGTGGGCTCACCGGCACGATCTCAGGACCCAACGCCGGCGTCACCACACTGCAGTTCGCCAGCGCGGCGAACTGGTCGGCGACGATTCCGGCCGGGGCTGAGCCGTGGGCGACCGGTACTTACACGATCAAGTTGGCGGCATCGGTGCCGCTCGTCGGCCAGGGCAGCGCGTCGTTCACGGTCTCCTCCGGCTGTGAGCTCACGGGCCTCACCGTGACACCGCCCACCGTGGCACAGGGCGCCGGCGGAGGCTCCAAGGCGTTGCGGGCGCCTGTCGCCATCGCGGCCACGTCGGCGGGTTCGTGCAACGCCGTCTCGGCCCTCATCGCCGGCGCGTCGCCTCCGGTCGCCAGCGTGGCGTTGAGCGCGTCGGGTCCGAACACATGGGCCGGCCGGATCACCGCCGATCCGAGCAAGAAATGGCTGTCGGGCCCCTACCGCGTCAGCCTTTCGGTGGCCGGCATCACGAACCCGTCATGGCCGACGGCCAACTTCGCGGTGACCGCCGGATGTGCCGCAAAGCTGCGAGTCAGCCCTTCTGTTGCCATGCTCGCGAGCGGCGCGGGTGCCAATGCCAGGGCGTTGAGGCCGTTGACGAAGCTCGTGTTCACGACCGACCCGGCGACCGGTTGTGGCGCACTGAGCGTCAAGATCAGCGGCCCGTCGCCTGGCGTCACCGTGCTTGCCCTCGCCGGGTCGCCCGTCGCCGGCACCGTTGCCGACAACTCCGGCCAGCTGTGGCGTCCGGGCCGCTACACG
>JAYUDQ010000077.1:0-16158 GCA_043739745.1 Acidimicrobiia bacterium
AACTGCTTGCCCTGGTCCTCGACGACGCCAACCACTTCGTCCGCTACCTCCGACTCCCCACCGAGCAACACCACCTCTACGACGACATCGTCCAAGACACCATGATCGTCGCCCACCGCAACCTCACCATGCTGCGCACACTCGAACCAGGACCACGCTGCGGCTGGACCCGAGCCACCATGTTCCTAGTTGCACGCAACACCAAGAGAGCCGAACTCCGCCGCACCGCCACCTGGCAACGCCTCAGCGACGCCTTCCAACGCGACACCGTCCGAAGCCACTTCGACCAGCCCGGCGACGACCGCTCCGACCACCTCGCTCACGCCCTCGCTGCCCTCAGCGAGCTCGACCGTCAACTGCTTGTACAACAAGTGTGGAACGGACTCACGACCGCCGAGCTCGCCACCCAGCACGGACTCACGCCCGCAGCCGTACGAAACCGTCTAACCCGGGTCAGAAGCACCGTCCGAAAGATATTCCGAGAAGGTCTCGCGGAACCTGAGACAAACGACGGTCGAGCGGACATTCATAGGTAGGCCACGACGCACGGCCTCGCTTGCCCGTCCGAACGTTCGAAGTCAACCACAGAGGTTCATCCGCAAGCTATTCAGAACTGCTTCGACAATTCGTCCTGAATCGCGCAGTCCGACTGGAGGAAGCAACCATGCGAAGAGTACTAGCTACGATTGCTGCGCTGACAGCAGTTTCTAGCCTCACTGTTACCCGTTCCTACGGACAGGGCGTTGACAACGCGCCGACGACTGGGCCCAGCGAGCGGGCCGTTTCGAGCCCGCAGGCCAACGATCTTCGGGCCACCGTTGGACTGCCAGCTCTTAGCGAGACGCAGCTCCGAGACGCCGATTGGCAACACTCAACTATTGGCCTTCCACTCCTAGCCGACGAGTTTGCCCTTTGGGACCAGCGACGAGACGAACTCGCTCAACTCCGCAAGCAACGGGATCGACTGCCGGCAAAGGATCCGAATCTAGGATGGATCCGAGTGACATCTCAAGACCTTCTATCACCAGCCATCGAGGTAGGTGAGGTCAACGGATCAGTAGATTTAGGAGAAATTCCTCAGTCGTGGAAAGTCTCACGAGTCAAGTCGACTCTGACGCTAGATGAGCAACGTCTGATCCTTCAAGGAATAGGTGGTTCTTCGGTCGACCTTGTCTCAGAGTCCGCCCGGACGATGCTAGCCGATGCGCGATCCCTGATCGCTAATGGCCTGAAGATCGAGTCAGCCTCATTCGAGCTTAGGAGTCCAACACCGCTATTGACCTTAGTGGCAACTGCACGTCCAACCGTGGATCGATTGCCCGACAACATTACAGTTGAGATTGGCGCAGCACCGCTCATGACTAGCCGTACGAGCACGGTCGGTCAATTCAAGGGTGGAACATATATAACCACTCCAGGTGTCGGTGATTGCACGTCGAATATCAATGTAGAGTCTGGAGGAGTACGTTACGCCTTGACCGCCGGACACTGCTTTGACACGAACTTTGGCGCTGGCTACCTCAGCCCGCCATCGTGGGTGGCCAATGGGACAGCTATAACACACGACGGCCGTCGGATCGGCACCTTTGTTCAATCGTCAGCCCGTAAGACGACGTATAATGCCGGTGGACCTTGGATCCTCGACGCAGGGTTGATCCAACTTGACAACAATTCGAGCGGTACCAATCTCTACATGTGGCGCCAACCGGGAGGACAAAATCCGACCGCAGAGAACTACTACGACACTGTAAATGCTGGATGGGGCAATCCATACCCGGGTGAGATGATTTGTATGGAGGGTGCATCGCACTATCGAAACGATAGTGCTGGCGGCTATATGCAGACCGTGTGTGGTTCACAAGGGTCTGACGTCGCGATCTACGACGGAAACACCTTCGTGGGTTGGCAGTACAGCCTCGTACCATTCGGGGGTGTGTGGGGCTCCGAGATCTGCCGCGAGGATAGTGGCGGAATCATCCGTGTTCCTGGCGGTGGGAGTAGTCATCCAATGGGTATAATTTCGGGATTGGTGACAGGTGGCCACGGCACGGTAACGCGTCAAACTGGCGGCGGTGCAGCCATATGCACCGCTCAGATGCGGTGGACACCAATCTGGATTGTCCTGTCGGGACTTGGCGTTCAACCGCTATGGAACCGTGGCAGCAGTAAGCTTTACAACACGCGCACTGGTATGTGCTTTGACGGAAGATTCGAGGGTGGCTGTTCGTTTGCCCTAGAGTATGTGCCCGCTGGCTCAGCCTCCGAGGCCGATACCATGCTCCTCTACCAGTACCTCTTCGGCGCATGCACCGAAGCGGACGGCTCAGTTTGGGCGGGTGTACCCGCCCTCGTCGCAAACAATTACTGCGATTATCGATCCACAATGAAATTCGACTTCGTAAATGCCGGATCTGGCCGGTTTCGCCTCCGAAATGTAGGCCAGGGAGGGTGGGTCCGTAGCATCGCAGACGGACGTGTGGGACTGAACAGTACGATGTCCAACGGAGACGTTTTCGAGCTGCTCGGGCCATAGCCCTACTTCGTGTCTCGTCAGCTTTTGAAAGTTGCGTCCGCGCTCCTATGGGCCACTCTTCTTCCACTGGTTCGAGTGGCTCCTGTAGCGGGTGCAGTTGTACAAATTGCAGAAGTATGTCCAGCTCCGGCGGTGCCTGGCATAACCTTCGAGAATGCTCTAAGGGAGCTTGCACCGTATGTTGATTCGGTACCAGAGTCGTTCGGTACGGTGGGGGTCGATTCGGGTGGACGACTCTATGTTGGATTCGTCGATCATCTTGAACTACATGCTGAACGCATTGCGTCACTGGTATCTAGCTTTGAGTCGGTAGTCATTTGCCGAGTTCCTCTCTCGGCCAAGCAGATGAGAGAGACCAGAGCTGTCTTGGCCAAGAAGGTCGCTGGTCGAGCTGTAATCCTCCAAGCGTCGGACACCTCCATCGACGTAGTACTCAATGCCGAAGAACGGAGTTTTGCAGACGAACTTTTGATGTTGTTTCCGAGAATTATTCGGGTCCAGCTCGGATGGTTTTCTTACCCCGATACTACGGTTCCGCCCATCCTGCCGTTGCCCGAATTGTGTGGGAACCGCGTGAAGCGTGTACGGGGCAAGGGGATAGTGTGGTCGATTGACTCGGCCGCTCTTCGTGCCCGGAGTGACGCGACGTTCACTGGGTCTCTAAAGATACGGAACCAAACGCGAGAGGTGCTCGAGATAGACGTTGCCCCGCGGCTTTCCGCAGTGTTTTTCGACCCACAGGGTGACCGCGTCGTCGGATACTCGCCGCAGGAGTCAACGCTTGAGTTCGTGGCGCTTCATCTGAAGCAGAACAGTTCTGCGGTGCTCTCCTATGTATATTCGCCCGCATCGTGTCGTGGTAGTGATGGTGGCAGATTGCGACCCGGTGAATATCGAGTTCGGTTTTTCGTGGGCGTGAATGAATGGTCGCCGGCATATCCGATAGTTGTTCACTAGAGTCATGCACATGGGCCAAAGGATGGATTGTTATGAATCGGAAACAACGAAGGTTTGTTATCTTTTCGGTAGCAGTGGTAGTGACGGTGAGTTCTTCGCAACGTGTGACCGCTCAGGGTTCATCGTCTGCGATGTCGACAGCGATGAGGGAGACGAATCTTCGGGATTCGCCGTTGCGGGCGTACGAGGTGGTTTCGACGTCGGATGCCTCGCTAGCGCAGTCGAATCAGGACATCTTGACGGTGTATGGCGATTTGATCACAGCGCAGCAGCAGCGGGATGATCCGCATGGGTCGTCGGAGCGCTTGTTGAAGGGGTCGTCTTCGGCTTCGAAGGGTGCGACGGCGTCGGTGGTTCGGTTTTCGGATGGTGCTGTTGCTTTGGACGTCCCGGTGCCGTTGTCGGAGCAGGTTGATCCGAAGGTTGCGTTTTCGAGGAGTACGCCTGAGCAGGCGGCTGCTGATCAGCGTCAAATCGGTTCGATTTTGGGTTCGGGTGATGTGAAGTTTCGAGATTTGAGTGGTATCCGGGGTGATGTTTTGGGTGCGGATAATCGGACTCGTGCGACGCCGACGAACTATTACCCTCGGAATGCGATCGGGCAGCTTGTTCTTGGTGACGGAGCTGTTTGTAGTGGAGTTCTGTACGGTCCGAACGTTGTGGTGACTGCGGCTCATTGTCTGTACTCGAACGGTGGTTGGAGGGGATTTCCGAACTGGACGTTCTACCCGGGCCGTGATGGTGCCTCGGCGCCGATGGCGTGTAGTCCGTCGACAGCCTTCATTTTGGGTGGATTTCCATCGAGCAACACTCCTCAGAATGACTTGGGTGGTGTGAAGCTCAACTGTTGGATCGGTGGTTCAATCGGCAACGGGTACTATCCGTTGGTTTCTATCTATTCGGCTATTCAGACCTACATTGACGGTCTGTACATCGTCGGGTATCCGGTTTTTGCACAGTACGGCTGGTATTGCTGCGAGGTCGGGCCGACGAAGGGTGACGTGTCGGCTCCGCCCTTCGGCGGATTCAACATTGCGCACCAGTTCACATCTGGTGACATGACCGTCCTTGCGAACTTCCGGAACTAGCCGTTGGCTGCTCGCTGCGATCGTGCTCGTGGTGGCGAGCTGTTCGACGTGTAACGCGATCGGCTGTGTTTCGACGTTGACGGTTGACGCGCCGGATGGTGTGGAGCAGCCAGTGCGGGTCTGTCTGCGATCGACTTGTGTTGACCTGGGCGCATCGGACGTCGAGAGCTCCGCCTCGGCGACAGTCGATGACGCGAAGTCACGCACCTACCTCGAAGACCATGCTCGTCCCGTGTTGCTCGTGTCCTCCGGTGGGGCGTCGAGGTCGGAGTCAGTCGGGCGCGTCAAGGTCGATCCGAACGGCTCCCGGTGTCCGGGCTCTTGCTCTGTCGTTCGACTGGCCCTGGGTCGTGACGGCCAAGTCGTCCGATAGCCGTCCGCGTCGCCCTCCCGCCCTCACTTCCACCGTCCGCTAGCGCATAATCCCTTTTCTGCGCTAGGCGGTGGTTGTGAGCCGAGTGTCCGTCGGTGCGCTCGTGCAGGGCGGACCGGGTGGGTCGATGATGAGCTCGCCGTAGGCGACGCGCACCTGCCCGCCAGTTCCGGCCCCGACTGCCTGCACACCTTGGCCAAGTTGCGGAGTCGCCGCTGCCGGGATGAGTACGTCGGTCTGGAAGGAACCGGTGGCGTCGGCGTTCGTGGTGGTGAGGAGCTGTTCGTCGGTGGCGTTGGAGTCGAAACTGATCTGGATTGCTGTGCCGGGCGCGTAGGCGTCGCCGTGAACCACGATGTTCTGTGAGGCCTGGTAGTGGGCCTCACAGCCTTCCGCTGCTGGTTCGCTGGCGGCTATTGCCAAGATGCCCCATTCGATGTCGACGTCGTTGGTCGGCGCCGTTGTTGTCGGGGGTAGCTCCGATCCGACAGCGGTTTGGATCGTGTTGGCGGCCGTAGGGTGGCTTCGGGTTCGATTCATGGCAATGACCACGGCCACGGCGATCAAAGACATGAGGAGAGTGAGCCGGATCAACCGATCGCGGTGGAGGGTTGGTTGGGTAGACGTCACGTGGTTTGTCTCATCGTGTCGTCAGTCGTATCGTCATTTCGACCCCCGATATTGAGGTTGCGTCCGGTCCCGACGTGGCGCTGACCGTTCGCCCGGTGGGGCACGCTTCTCAGCTCAGGCGTACATGTGGGCGTACACCCAGACCGGATCGCCCGGTTGGGGTTTAAATGTCGTCGGGGCGTTTGGCGGCACTAGACCTGCTCCGACGCCGACAGGAGCACCGCGTCGCCTCAGCCCGAAGCCACAGGAACCGCCTTGTGTGTTGGGATCAACGCCACCGGTTCCGTCAACGTGTCCACGCGGTTCGAGCCAGGTTGCGAGGAGCGCGCAGGTCTGTTCGAGAGGGTAAGGGGAGCGCCAGATCCGTGTGGTCGTGCGTTGCACGCCGAAGAAGTTGATTATGCCGCCCTCGTGGATGGTCTTGACGTAGTCGAATCGGGGTGGCATTTGCAGGGTGGTGAGGGGTCGTCGCTGATACCAGTCATAGCTGCGTAGGCCGATCCAGGGTGACGCGAGGGCGAGAAGGACGATGAGGAGGCGGCGGGGCCGCCGTAGCCAGTGAGACGCTGGTGTGATGGGTGCAGCGGGGCCGTCTGGGTCTACGTCGTGGTCGTCGGGCATGTGGCCGTGATGGTGTGTCCGGAGCCGTTGAGCGTGATCGTGGACGCCGTGATGCCGCAGCTGAACGTGTTGTTGGATCCATTCACGGCCAATGTGGCACCGCTCTGAAGTGATCCAAGAATGGTGTTGGTGCTGCCGTTTATGGTGATGCCGCCGGTGGCGCTGAGCAGCGCGATGTCCGTGCCCGGTGCCGGGTGCAGCGTGTGGCCGGAGCCGTTCACCCGGATGGCACCATCGGCGATGATGGTGACCGTTCGGTTCGAGTTCGAGCCGTTGATGTTCACCGCGCAGGGCACATACACGATCGGGGTGGTCGTGATGGCTGGCAGGTTCCATGATCCGCCGGTGCACTGTGACGCCGGGACGGCGGAGTACGCAGCGCCGGCCGCTACCGCGGCCGATCCGCCTGGTCGCCATACGGTGATGTCGGGTTGCGGGTAGGTGGGGATCGGCTGGTTCAAGGGGGCGGGTGTGATCGTGGAGGTCCCGTTGCGGACCAGGGTTCCCTGGTGGATCAGCCCGGCTGTCCACGCGTGGTTGGCCCCGTTGATCGTGACACCACCACGGACCCGCACGGGCAGATCGATCCGGCTCCCCGAACCATTCACCACCAACGTGGGACCCTGCGTGGCGGTGGCCCACACCGATCCGGCTGTTGATGTGGGTGTGCACGGCCCGCCGACGGGGTCGATGATGAACTCCCCGTAGGCGACGCGGACCTGCCCGCCAGTTCCGGCGCCGACTGCCTGCAGGCCTTGACCGGCCTGAGGTGTGGCGGTGGTTGGGATGCGCACATCGGCACGGAAGGAACCGTTGGTGTCGGCGTTCACGGTGGTGAGGAGCTGTTCGTCGGTGGCGTTCGAATCGAAGCTGATCTCGATCGCCGTCCCGGGCGCGTAGCCGTCACCGCGTACAACGATCCACTGCGACGCCTCGTAGCGGACCTCGCACCCGGCCGCTACCTGGTCGCGAGCGATCGTGGCCAAATCCGTGCCCCATTCGATGTCGACCTCGTTCGGTTCCAGCGCCGGTGCCGACGTGGTTACCGTCGCTGCGCTCGATCGAGCTGCGGCACCGGTGACGGTGTTGGTGAGGGCCGGTTCCGCGACGTTGCGCAGCACGCTCGCGTACGCGTCCTGGCCTGCCAGATTGGGGTGGAAAGACCCGCTCTCCGGCTTCAACGACAGCCCGACAGGGCCCTTGAACCCGAACAGCCAGTCATTGTTCGCAGTGCCGCACACTTCATGGCCAGCAAAGGCGTCGAGTGTGCTGGCGAACAGCCAGCCTGACGCGAGCGCTGCGCTTTGTGTCACCGTGCTCAGACGGGCGGTCGCCTCACGGAAGAATGCCTGCTCGTCCCCGTTGTACGAGACTGCTCCGGACGGGTTGCCGAACTTGGCGCAGACGTTTCCCTGCGGGTAGCCGGGGAACAGTTGCGGGTAGTCGAGAGCCACGTGGACGGCACGCGGGCTCGCGGTCTTCACGTCGCCGTACACGGTGCCGAGGGTCTGGGACATGGCGTCGATCTTGCGGAGCGTCGACGGTCGCACTGAGCCGAACAATTGCGTGCCTGGGATTCGGAACCGGCTACCGGTGCAATCTGTTCGCCAAAGGCACGTCGTGAGGATGCTGGAGAAGCCGACGTCGTTCCCGCCGATCGTCATGGACACCAGATCGGCATCTGTCAACTCGCCATGGTCCAGTTGCCCGCGGTTGTCTGCGCTGTTCTCAGGCTCGTATTTGGCGGGCCCCTACGCCGCTACGAACGTGCTTAATCCTGGCCCCGCTGCAAGCGAACGACGATCGTTGTGCGGGCGAGAACATTGGGCGGCCGAACACGTCGAGCGGCTGCACGACTTGGCTATGCGCATGGGGTGAGCGGTGACAGAGGTCGGTTTGCGGGGAGCGCTGGTCGGTCGGGGGGATGTAGTCGCCAGTGCCTTCGCCCGAAGAGTATGAATCGCCAAGGGCGACGTAGCGCCGGGCGAGTTTGCGGCCGTCGCGCCAGTGCTGCTGAACCTGAGGGCCCGAGAGCACCGAGCCGTAAACAGCGACCTCATCGACCGACCCGGTGAATGGGTACAGCGGGCCGAGTGGGAAATCGCCGTCGCGGCCGATCGCCACGCCCCCGCCATAGTTCGAAGGGTTCGTGCCCGAAGCGCTTCCGGCGAAGAACGGGTAGTAGAAGAGTGACGACTGCGACGCAGCCGACGCTTCGCTCACGACGACCCCGTCCAAGAACAAGCGAACCGTCCCACCTGGCGCAGAAGCGGTGACTACGGCGGGGGTGGTCAGGGCGCGGCAGTGACGAAACGCCTGAGCCGAGTCGATGCGAGCCGATCGACGATTCGTCGAAGCACGGGCACCGCGACGCAGCGTCCGGCCCATGCCGTGATGGCGCCGAGAGCCAGGCCGGCAGCCACGTCGCCAGGGAAGTGGGCGCCCACGTAGACCCGGGCGAGCGCCAGAACGCCGGCCAAGACGGAGCCGACGATGCCCCATCGGCGGTTCGCGAAAAGCAGCGCTGCAGCCACGGATCCGGCCACCGTGGCGTGATCGGACGGGAACGAGAAGTCCGCGGTCCGGTCGACGAGCACGTGCACTCCGGTGAGCGTGTCGTACGGACGGGAACGGTTGATCGCGTTGCCGATCAGCTGTCCGATACCGAGCGCGACGAGAGCGGCGCCACCGGCCCATAGTGCACCCGCCAACGCCACGCGGTCGTCTCGGTGGCGCGCATCCAAGTAGGCGACCAGCAGGAGGACGGCGAGGAGCGAGATCCCGGCTGTCTGGGCGTAGAAGGTGACGGACCCGTGTGCCCACGAGGTCCGAGTCGTGAGGTCGTTGATCCATCGGAAGAGGCGGTGGTCCATCGGGATGCAGTCCGTTCGATTCAGGCAGGCAGGCTCGGAAGGAGGCGTTGCAGGATGCGACGGTCAGCGGGCCACGCTTCGATGATCGCCTCTGGAGGTGTGCGCTTCGCGGCGTAGCGCAGGGCGAGGGCGACAACGACGATGTCGTCGAGTGGTCCGATGATCGGGAGGAACTCGGGGATGAGATCGATCGGCGACAGCACCCATAGCCCAGCGAATGCCACCACGAGCTTGGCCCGGGTCGGTACCCGTGGATCACGGCGGAGGCGTCGAGCGGTGGTGGCACAAGCGGGAAGGATCGTGGCAAGGTCTTTGGCCAGGCCGGGCGGGAGCCGCCGCGCAAGCACGATGAGGATCGCCCACGAAGCCGCGAGCGTTGCCAGGGCTACGATAATCCATCGAAACATTTGCCACCTCTAGCAAGTAACAGGCGATACATGACGAAGAGTAACAAGCTTTTAGAGGTTCGATGGGCGGTGCTCATCGTGAAGCTCCCTGCGGAGCCGTCGCGCTACCGGGTCGCGGTCTGGCGCGAGCTTCGTCGAGCCGGCGCCACCCAGCTCGGGCAGGGCTGCTGGGCGTTCCCCGTGACGGCCTCGACGGCCGAAACGCTCGACAAGATCTTCGAACTGATCCGGCGAGGCGACGGGGATGTCGTCGCCCTCGACGCTGCGCCGATCGACCAACTCAGCCGCGATCGTCTGCGGGAGTTGCACGACGATGCGCGCCGGGCGGAATGGACCGAGTTCGTATCTGAATGCGGGAAGTGCATCGTTGAGCTGAAGCGTGAGATCGCGAAGAAGAAGTTCACCCTTGCTGAGCTCGACGAGGAAGAGCAAAATGTCGACAGGCTCCGGCGGTGGCATCGCGAATTGCAGGTCCGCGACCTCTTCCGTGCCGAACCGCCCGCAGTCATGCAAGGCCATCTCGATTCGTGTCTGTCCGAGCTGGAACGGTTCACCGACCTTGTCTATGCAACCCTCGGAATCTCGTGAGGAGATCTCTGGCACCCCGGGCTCGAGAACGGGCCCGGGGTGCACGCACTTGCCGAAGGCCGCGGTGCTAGATCAGCCTGGGGTCCGAGGACGCGAGCCGGTTCCGCCGCCTTGGGTCAGGTCGGTCATTTGGCCGAGAACCGTTGCTTCGGGCGCCTCGTAAGGGCGCTTCGGAGTGGATGGGGTTGTGTTCATGTCACCTCCCCTCGTCGATGGGAGGGTCGGAAACCCGAACAGCGCCCAGCTCAGCGAGCCGTCGCAGGAAGGTTTGGACGTCGGCCGTGATCACGTCGATCGGCACGTCGAACGCTGCAGTGACGGCGGCGCATGCATCCTCGATGTTCCCGGACATCGCGATGGACTCCCATATGACTGACCCGACTGGATTGAGGGAGATGAAATCCTCAGTTTCGGTGTTCAATAGGATGAACTCATCGCCCATTTGCTGTGCAATGACGTTTTCACGGAGATGGACCGTGCCTTGCGATGATGGCGTGCTCATTGGGTCTCTATTTCGTCGGAAATGTGCCGCTCAAGTGTGCGCCGATGACGCAAACCCGCATCGCTGGTGTGCCGAACCACGCCGAGTGCAGCGAGACGCCGGAGCGATGCGACAGCGAATGGCACCGCAGCCTCACCGACAACGCCGACCAATGCGCTTGCCGGGATCGCCCCGTCCCGCTCGAGTGCATCCACGAGGATCTCCATTGCCGCAGGCAACGTCAACTCGCGCCCGTTCGCACTGACGACGAGTTGACCGTCGGCGGACCGGCGTCGAATGACCGGCCGTGCCGCGAGCCACTGATAGCAACCTGCCTCGGTGCGCGCCACCGTCGCAGCGGGCGAACATTGGCCGCTCGAAGTCGGCTCGGCAACTTCGGGTTCCTGTAGCGGGATCGGTGCATGAGTGACCGCGACGAGTCGCCGACGGTCAAGTACGCCGCGGACGAACAATCCGGTGAGGTGCTCGCGGATCGTCTCGGCGATGCGTTCGGCCAAGGAGTCCAGTTCGGTGTCGCTGGTGTCCGAAGACACCGCTTCACGGAAGGCGCCGCGGTAGGTGAAGGTGTCGATCAGTTCGCGTACGAGTTCCGCACCTGAGACGCAATGAAGGCCGAGCGTGAGATGAAGGCTCGATCCGCCGGCGGCGACGGGTTCGTGCCACCATGCCCGTGGGAGGTACAGCACGTCTCCCGCCTGAAGTGTCACGTCCAGTAGGCAATGCTCGCGGCTGACATCGACGGCTGGCTGATTCAGGGAACTGGCCGCCTTGGGGTCGAGCCGTTCGCTGAGATCAGGACCGTAGATGCGCCACCGTTTTGCGCCGTCGAGTTGCAATACGAGGATCTCGTGCGCGTCGCAATGCGGACCGAACGCCGCAACTTCATCGTGCACACCGTAGGCATTCGCGGCAACGGGGTCGCCAATGACGCGTTCGATCCGACGGCACAGCGCCCGTACCTGCGGCCGACGACGATCCACCTGCACAACGGTGACCGTGTACCCGTCGTTGAAGAGCGCTTGGCAACGGTCGGGGACAAGCTCGCGAGCTTCCTCGCCGTCGCGGCCAGGAACGAGTCGGGTGTACGAGTCGAGCGGAGCCACTTCGCGGGCGCGGGTGAACATCAGATCGCCTTTTGCTGCGAAGAGACCGGTCTCGAGCACAGAACCGAGATCAGCCCAGGAAAGTAGGCCGTCCAACCCCATTCGACCGAGGTGCAGCACATGCGGAGCCCGTCCCCGGATCTCGTCAAGGAACTCGCGTCCGCGCAGGAAGTCATCGAGCACGTCAGGTTTTCCACCTGCAGGTGTCATACACACGGAATTCATAGTCCGAGGTTCCTAGGTCCGGAGGAAAGATCGACGCGGTGGCTGGCCGGATTGCGAGCGACACGTTGACCTACGCTGAAGATGAGTTCACCACCGATTCGGTCATCGTAAGTGGTCGGCGTTGTCAATGCAAGTACGAAGAGTGGTTGTTTCGCGATGGTCAGCGAGGACATCGGCCCCAGCACGCTGGTGGAGATGGGCGGTACGGTGCCGCAATGCGGTTCCGTGTCCTTGATGCTCCTTCTCGTCGCAGGGACGTCGTTCGCACGGTCGCCGGCATCGGTGTTGCCTTCGCTTCGACCGCCGGTG
The DNA here is from genome assembly GCA_043739745.1 of Acidimicrobiia bacterium. Lineage (GTDB taxonomy): Bacteria > Actinomycetota > Acidimicrobiia > Acidimicrobiales > JANYDT01 > JAYUDQ01. Next base: position 12,210 of record JAYUDQ010000077.1, read on the forward strand.
CGATCGAGGTGTGCCGCCGACGAGTGCGAGCGGGAGCCCTTGGCCGGGTCATGGCCGATCCGCACGGTTTGCAGCACTGCGACGCGGCCGTCGTACTCGGCGCGGGCGTGATGGCGGACGGACGCCCCTCGTTGATGCTGTACGAACGAGTCCGAGCCGGGGTCGGGCTGCTGGCAGACGGAACGGTCGACCGGTTGCTCCTGTCCGGCGACGGGAAGGGCAGTCGCGGCCATGATGAGGTCGCCGCGATGCGCAGGATCTGTGCGCAACTCGGCGCTCCGGCGGAGGCATTGCTGGAGGATCGTGAAGGCCTCTCGACCGACGCCAGCTGTGTGGGTGCAGTCGAGAAGTTCGGCATCCGGCGCGCAGTCATCGTGACGCAGCGCTTTCACGCCGACCGGGCTGCGTTCCTGGCGCACCGGGCCGGCCTGGATGCCACGGTCCTGGCGTTGGCGGACCGCACGAGGTACGGCCGGCGTGTGGTGCTGCCGCTCGAGGCAAGAGAGGTGCTCGCCCAGGTCAAGGCCGTGCTCTCGACGCTGCGCCGGTAGCCGTTCGGCGAGCACTGCCGGGGTGCCTCAATATCCGGATTCCCCGTTGCCGGGGATCACCCCCGGCGGCGGATCGGTAGCGAACCGCAGCCAGAGCGCCGAACTGATCCACCCCCCATTCCCGAAGCGGTTCCATGGCCGGTTGCGTTGACTGGGAGTCTGCTGCGTCACCTGCATGACGCCGTCCTCGAATGCGGTGACCACGGCAAGATGTTGAAAGTGGCCGCGGCCGTCCCAGTTGTAGACGATCACGTCGCCGAGCCGCGCCTCTGCCACCGATGGCAGCAGCGAGTCGACACCTATGAGTCGGGCATAGCCGACGCGTTGCATTTCGAGGACGAAATCCCCGACACACCCATAGGCAGGATTTGTACATATGCGGCGCGACCGGTGCACTCGGCCCGATGAGGTGCCCGGGGCCCACAGCGGCGTTGTGGCGAGGCCACCTCCGAGGCGTAGCGCGTCGCTCACGAAGTACGCGCAGTTCGAGTGCACGGAAGGTTCGTCGTCCACGTGTGTGAGCGCCCAAGTGGCCGCTCCGGCACGGTCGAGTGCAACTGTCGGCGGTTCGCCCGACGGCCAATCGTGCTTGGGCAGCGCCGACGACCTTGGCGGTTCCAGCCGATGAGCCAACTGGTCGGCCTTGGCGGCGACCAGACGCAGCCCGTATCCAGCGACCTCTGCATACGTACTCGCCGTCCGTCGCGCCCGCCCGGCAAGCGGTGTGTCGAGGAGCCGCCGAACTCTGTTCGGCTGTGGTTCGGCGCGCTTGTGGTGCCCCTGCAGGCGAACGTGCACCGGCATCAGCTCGTCGATCCCGTTCCGCCAGCGACGAGCGGTGCGGACTTCTCGGCATCTGCGACGGTTGCGCGGACGAACGCGCGAAGCGTCGACAGCCCATCCAGATCGGATGGATAGCGAAGAACGAAGACGGGAACGCTGCACACGATTGGCTGCATGGCCGCCACCGCCCCGACCGCTGCGGATACCTCTTCCGGAAGGGCAGCCGATCCAAACGCATTGCGGGCCAACAGCCATGCGGCGTGGCCTGGCGTCAAACGGACTGCCGACGGCGATGCATGCGCGTCGGAACGCTCAAGCAGAAACAGGGCGGCGAGGGGCACCTCCCTATGCGCTCCGGCAAAGTTCAGGCGGCGCTTGCCGCCTGCAGCAGGTCGCGCCGAGACGTCCAAGCCGAGCGCGGCAACGCTGTCGGAACAGAGTCGACCAGACGGATAGCTCGGCACGACCGCAGTCTCGGGCCCGTCAAAGGTCACGACGAGACAGTCGTCGGCCACCAATGCGGCCCCTTCGGCGGCGAAACCGAGCGCCAATGTCGACTTGCCGGTTCCCGTCGGACCGAGAAAGCCGAAGGCCAGGCCACCCTCCGCGACACAAGTTGCGTGCAGAACGATTCGGCCGCGGGCGACAAGGGCGCGTGGTACTGCCTGATCGACCACGAGGTGAGCAAGCAGCAGAGGGTCGGCATCGGATCGGTGCGCCACGAACACCCGGCGACCGTCGAGGCTGACGTGCACCCGTGCGGCTCCTGCCACGAACAGCTCCCAGCCGTCTTCGGTGGCTGCGAAACGCGGTGGGTCCATTGAGGCATCGAACGTTGCGCTCACTCCGTCGTCATCGACACAATGGCGGACGACGAGCACCTCGGGATCGAACTTGTTCGGGCCGGCCGTGATATCCGGCTCGGATGCCGCAAGTTCCGGCAGGCAGAGCGAGCTGTCGATCAGGAGACCGGCCATCTCAAGGAGGGGAGCGCCGCTGCCGGCGGAGGCGACGCGTTCGACGGCATTCGCCGCGTTGCCGGCGTTCAGTGTCTGGGTATTCAGAGTGTCGGTGTGCAGAGTGTCGGTGTGCAGAGTGTCGGTGTTCACCGTGTTCATGGCACGCCGACCGCCCAATGATCGAGCGGCAGTGCGCAGAATCGATTGACGTCGAATGTTCCCTCGCCAACAGGGAGCCCCCGCCACTCGACCCATGCATGGGAGGCGAAGTCACCCGCTCCGCCCGAAACACCAATCCGGAGGTCGACCGGGACACGCCTTCGCCGAAGCAGGATCCAGATGGTGAGCGACCGGGGCAGACAGGCGAAGCGGAACGGTCGTCGGGACCCGATCCGGCGGACCGCGATCGGGATCTCATTGAGAAGAAATTCGAGGCGACCGGGGTCCGCAACCTGCCGCGGATCGCAGCGGTCTCCGACTACCGCGGGGCCGCAGTCGACTCCGACGGCCCGCCCGGCGAGACGCGTGGTCGCGCCGACCCCACCCAATCGGAGCGAGATTCTCACGGCGACACTCACCGTCAGGGCCTCGGCCAGCAGCAGCGGGTGGATGGGCGTCGTCGGGCGACGCAGGAGGCTGATCACCGTCCGACGGCTGTCATGCGGAGGCCGGCCGGCATTGCGCCGTCGACCGGTTGCTTCGCGGGGGTGATCAGGACCGTTTCATCCGCAGCGGCAAGCACGTTCGGGTCGTGCGAGATGAGCAGGACGGCTGGAGGATCCTCCCATTGCGCCATCCGGTTCAGAATGCGAAGGATGACCGCTTGCGGCAGGTGGTTGCTCGGTTCGTCGAGCACGACGAGTCGAGGATGGCCGAGTACGGCCCGGGCGATCGCAAGCCTCTGGCGCTCGCCGCCCGAGAGCCGATCGCCGTCTTCGCCGATCCACGTGTCGAGGCCGCTGTCGAGCTTGGCGACGACGATGTCCGCTTCGGCGTCGCGCAGCGCAGCCAACACGTCCTCCTCGCTCGCATCGGGCCGTCCGTAGCGCACGTTCTCCCGAATCGTTCCCGGCACGAACTCCGAGTGCTGAAATGCAACGCCGATCCCGCGGCGGAATGCATGCACATCGACAGGCAGTTCAGCCAACGGCACCCCGTCGACACGGATCGTTCCGCTGTCCGGTTCGAGCAGCCCGAGCAGCAGCGCCAGCACGGTGGTCTTCCCGGCGCCGTTCGGACCGGCCAATGCGATTCGGCGACGCGGCGCCAGCACCAGTGAGAATCCATCGAGAATCGCGGCGCCCCCCGGATAGCGGTAGCTGACCGCGTGGAGCGACACGGTGCGGAAGTCCGGCGGCGGGGTAGCCGGTAGGCCGATGAGCTCATCCTTCCGCATCGGCACGGCAAAGAACGCGTCGATGCGCGCCTCGGCAAGGCGGCCCTCGATAAAGGAGGGTGACGCGTTCGCGAGGGCAGAAACCGGTCCACGCAGCAGAGCAACACTCGCGAAGAAACTGAGGAGTGAACCGAGTGTGATGCGCCCCGATATCACGCTCTGCCCTCCGACACCCAGCGTTATCGCACTCGCCAGGGCAACCGTCGAGCTTTGTATTGACGTGACACCAAGTGTATAAATCGAGCGAGAACCGCTGATTC
>JAYUDQ010000078.1:0-16147 GCA_043739745.1 Acidimicrobiia bacterium
TCGCACGCAGCGCCTCGCTCGTGGCCGGGGGCGTGTTCGCCCCGAACTGATCGGCGTGTTCGCCCCGAACTGATGCCCATCGCTGCCGATGTGATCACCGCAGGGTGTTCACATCGGCAGCAGTGTTCGGTTCAGGCGCTGATCACCTGGCCGAGCTCATCGACGATCAGCTCGGGACGGGCGATCTTCGGAGGCCGGCCCCGCTGCCGGCGGGCGGCGAGGACCTTGCCGTTCATGAGCAGCTCACCTCCCCATACGCCCCACGGTTCTCGTCGTATGACGGCGACCTCGAGGCACGGCTCACGCGCCGGGCACAGGGCGCAGATGGCCTTGGCCCTGGCGATCTCGCTGAGATCCTCGGAGAAGAACAGTGACGTGAGCGTGCCCGCGCCATCAACACACCGTGCATTCGAGAACCAGGTCGGCGGAGTCAGGTCGAGTATGGCGGTGAGCATCGTGGGGTCCTTTGGTGGGTGAGGTGGGTGAGGTGGTGAGAGTGGTCGGTGACGGTGTCGGCGGGTGTTGTTGCTGTTCTTTGCGTCGGGAAATGCGAAAGGCCGCCGGTGGGAACCGGCGGCCTCTGGGCTCAGTCTGGATCTTGCTGTCGGGGCTTATCCCGAAGATCCACAACTTCCCAGCGGCCGCCCTACCCAATTCATCGTTCGGCGCTTGCTGATGACGGCGCACGTGTCTGCTGCTGCTGCGCCTGCCTGTGCACACGAAGAACCGGAGAAGCCAGGGGTGACGCGCATCACGGGAAGGATCGCAATCGAAGCGGAGCGCGATGGCGCAGGCGCATGGGAAAGGGAAAGGGACGGGATGCGCATGGTGTTCGGTTCGTTGCTGGCTGACTGCTTCATCGCGCACTCTCCCTTCATGTCCACTGACCCTCGTGAGTCGGGTCCAAGTGTCGCCAACTGCGTCGTATGCCGTCAAGTGATTTATTGCCAATATCCGTCAGATGCGTGACGAACATGTTGCACAACGGGTTAGCGGGCCACGTTCAACGTTCGAGACGGCGCGCGAAAAGGGCCGCGTCGAGAAGCTCGGCCGTCGCCGCAGCGACCGGCGTGCGCCGCGCGCCGTGGTCCAAGACGACGAGCTCGCGGCCGCGCGCCTCGCCCACGAACGCACCGGCCTCGCGGCACACGAGCACGCCTCCGAGATAGTCCCAGGAGCCGTGCGCATCCGTGCTGCAATCGATGAACGCGTCGAGAGCACCGGAGGCCACGGCGCACAGATCGAGCGCCGCGGCACCGAGGGCGCGGAACTGTCGCCAGCCGAGGTGACCCGAAGGAAGACCGGAAAGGCCGATGATTGCATCGCCGAGCGACACGACGCGGCTGGGCGCGATCCGCGCGCCGTCCTCGAAGGCACCACCGCCTCGGGTCGCGGTGAACGTCGTACCAGTGGCCTGGTTGCGTACGAGGGCGACTCGCGGTCCGTCGGCATCGACCGCGCACAGGCTGGTGGCGAACCATGGGATGCCGCGTGACGCGTTGGTGCTGCCGTCCACCGGATCGAGGACGACCACCACAGGCGAGGTGGGTCGCCGCAGGCCGCTCTCCTCGCTCAGCACGCCGACGCCGGCGCGGTCCAGGAGGTCGAGGGCCACTGCGTCGGCGGCCAGATCGGAGCGGTACTGCCCGGCGCGCGTGCCGGCCGGACCCCAGTCGTCGAGACCATCGAGGGCCGATCGGACGGCAGTGGCGACGTCGTCAAAGAGCTCGAGAAGGGCATCATCGGAAAGTTGGTTGGTGTCAGCCATGCGTCGATAGTTTCACCCAGTGGCCACTGAGCACTTCTCGGTGCCAGTTGACGCAGGACCGGCGGCTTCGTGGAGCGTCTACCGAACGCCGCCCGAGTCGCTCCAACGAACGATCGCGACACTTGAAGCGCAGAGGTCGGCGCTCGGTGACGAAGCAGTCGACCTCGCCCTCGCCCCGATCAGGAGCCGTTTGGCCGAGCTCGGCGGTGAAGCTCAGCGGAGCGTCGCAGGCCGCGTCGGTGCCCCGGAGCGCAAAGTCGTCACGGTCATGTTCGTCGACGTGTCGGGCTTTACCGCGCTATCCGAGACGCTCGACGCAGAGGTCGTCCGCGAGCTGATGAACAGTTGCTTCGACTCGCTGGTACCGGTCATCGAGCGCTACGGCGGAGTGATCGACAAATTCATCGGTGACGAGACAATGGCGCTCTTCGGGGCCCCGCAGGCGACCGAGCACCACGCCGACCATGCCTTGCGGGCGTGTCTCGACTGCTTCTTCGCCATTGGTGACTTCAATGATCGAAATGACACTGCGTTGAGCCTGCACATAGGGGTGAATTCCGGCCTTGTTGTGGCCGGAGGCGTCGGTTCCACGGGCCGTCAGGACTACTCGGTCATGGGAGACACCGTGAACGTCGCCGCGCGGCTGGAGGGTGCGTCGGAGACCTGCGAGATCCTGGTCGGTCCAGCGACCTTTCGGCTGACCGCAGAATCGTTCGAGTTCGAGGCGCTTGCACCGATAGCCCTCAAAGGCAAGACCTAGCCGATGCCCGTCTACCGCCTCCTGGGCCCAAAGCTCCACCGGACGTCCGCGGGTGAGGCGAGCGAGCGACTCGCGCTGTCGCACGTCGGCCGGGACGGCGAGCTGAGGACCCTGCTCGAACGCGCCCAGAACGTAACGGACCGCTGCGTGAGCGGCATCCGCACCGCGAGCGGAAACGTCGTTGCCATAACCGAAGATGCCGGCATCGGGAAGTCGAGGATGCTCGCCGAGTTCCAACGCCATCTCGGCGCCGCAGTGGGCTGGCTGGAGGTCGGCGCCCAGTCCCACCGCAGCGAATTCAGCCATGCACTGTTCCAGGACCTCATCGACGCCCTCCTCGGTGTGTCAGGGACAGGGGACAAGGACAAAATGGCAAGCCTGCTGGAAACGCCTGTCCACGAATGCCTCGGCTCTCGAAGTCGTCGTCTACTTCCCGACCTGTTCTCGTTCTGCGATCTACCCCTCGGCCGCGAGAGCGGAGCGCAACTCGCCGCGCTGTCACCCGAGGCGCTGCGACGCCGGATGTGGGACGCGGTCCACGAGCTCATCGCCTCCTCTTTTCACGGTCCGACCGTTCTGGTCTTCGAAGATCTGCACTGGGCCGACCCTTCGTCCATCGCGCTCCTCCGCGAGATCGTCGTAAGACAGTCGGCACATCTGATGATCGTCTTCACGAGTCGGCCAGACGCGAAGAGGAGCAAGGGCTGGCTTCGTGAACTGACCGATACGGGAGACTCGATTCTGCATCTCGAGCGACTGGAGCCGCATGAGGTTCGCGGGCTGATCGACGCCGTTCTCACGACCCACGACGCACAGTCGAACCTCCCGGAAAGACTCACCGAAAAAGCCGACGGCAACCCGTTCTACCTCGTGTCGTTCCTGCGGTCCCTGGTCGACGATGGCGATCCGGCTCGGCGCCGCACCAGGCGCGGTTGGCTACCTCGAGCGCCTTGTCACCGAACAGCCGTTGCGGGAGTCGGCATGGGTGCTGTTGATACGGGCGCTGATCTCGAGTGGACGGCACTGCCACGCGGCCGGCGCTGCCGAGCGTGCCCGCACGATCCTCGACCAAGAGCTCGGCACCGAGCCGCGGGCGGCGCTCTGGGCGGCGGCCGACCATGAGCTGGCCCGACTCCAGGCGCGACGGACGGTCGCGTGAGCGAGTGGCCATCTTCGACGGCGAACATTGTCGTCGAAAGCCGCTACCACCGGCTTTCGCCGACAATGTTCGAGCGCTGGCGCCGACCTACCGCCAGTCGGCACGGTACGGTACGGTCTCGACCGTGCTCGCTCCTGGAACTCCGGCGCCCCCCTTCACCCTTCCGGACCAGAACGGCAATTCGGTGTCCCTGTCGGACTTCAAGGGGTCATGGCTGCTGCTGTGGTGGTACCCCAAAGCTGCGACACCCGGCTGAACGATTCAGGGCCAGGCGCTGCGTGACAGTGCCACTTCATTTGCGACAAAGCACTGTGCCGTCGTGGGTGCGTCCTTCGACACACCGGAGGACAACCTTGCCTTCAAGGTCGCGCAAGGGTTCGAATATCCGCTGTTGTCCGATGTGGACCGCAGCGTGGGGGCCCAGTACGGGGTCGTCCGTGACGGTGGGAAGTACGCGGACTATCCGCAGCGCCACTCGTTCCTCATCGATCCCGTCGGTGTCGTGCGCAAGGCGTACGACGTGGATGACGTAGCCGGCCATGCCGCGAAGGTGCTGGCCGACCTCGATCAGCTCCAGGCGGCCTGAGGCTCCTGGCCTGAGGCTCCCAGGCCCGGCCTCAGCTGATGGTCGACCCGAACACCTTGCCGATGCCATACGTGACGGCAGAGGCGCCGACCACGATCAGCAGCTGACGGCCTGCGCTGCGTGCCAGGTTGGTGCCGCTCGACCGGGCGATGACCCCACCGACGGCCAGGCTGACAAACGCGGTGAGCACGGCTGAGGCCAACACGGCGGGGACGCCCCTCGCGAAGAACCACGGCAGCAGTGGCACCAGCGCACCGCCCGAGAAGAGGGCCAGCGAGCTCAGCGCGGCAACGACCGGCGAGCCCAGCTCTTCCGGGTCGATGCCGAATACCGTCCGCGCGGTGAAATGCATGAACCCGTCCTCGTTCAACGGCAGTTCCGTACTTGCGCGGCGGGCCGTGGACTCGTCGAATCCGGCGTCGACCAGCCGCCGCACGAGCTGATCCAGAACGAGCCGTGGATTGCGGACGATGAGGCGGCGCAGCTCATCGAGCACGCCATGGAAGAGCTCGACCTGACTGCGCACGCTGACCCATTCACCGGCCGCCATCGACAACGCGCCGGCAATGAGGCTCGCAAACCCGGCAAGGCGGACCGCGCTCTGCGACGTGGTGGCCCCGGCCACGCCCAGGATCAGGCACAGGTTCGACACAAGTCCGTCGTTGACCCCCAGCACCGCTGCGCGCGCTCCGCCCTGAGACACCTGCTTGGCCCGGGCGCGCAGGGCTTCGGCATCGCCTTGGGCGTCTTGCACCTTCGGCTGGATGATCGGGGTGTAAGGCCGAGAGATCGCGAGCGGGAACTCGTCGCTTGAGATGAACGTCACGGGTGCGTTACCGCCAAGGGTTGTCGGGATCGACCCATGATGGCCGAAATCAGCTCACACGATCGGGAGCCGCCGCGGCCGGCCCACCCGCACATCGACCCCGGGTGACCACAGCACGTGCGGAGGTCCGACCGGGGCGGGAAGGCCGGCTGCGGTCACGAGGTGATCGTCGAGCGTGAGTGCGTGGGCCTCGTGCAGCGGCCACGTCGGATGATCCACCGGGGCGTAGCGCAGTCGATCGCGTCGGGTGGCCGAGATGAGCCCCCAGCGGCAGGTGAGGAACCGCACGAGTGGATCATGCGGGTCGACCGCAGAACCGGTCCCCACCACGACCGCGGTCGCCGCCCCCCGTTGGGCTCGCGGCCAGCGACGCTCGACACGCGTCGACACGTAGTCATCGACACGGACGTGCTCGGCGCGGCCTGCGCAGTACGGGAGGTGATAGGCACCGCGGGCGACGAGAGCCGGCAGGAGACGATCCACATCGAGCGAGAAGAACCAAACCCCTCGCCGCCCTCCGGCTCGCACGTAGGTGCGCACGTTGACCTCAGGGAACGTGCCCACGATCGGCAGCGGCGCGAGACCGGGAAAGCCCAACCCCTCCATCCGGAACGGAACCAGCGCCACCCAAGCGCTGCCCTCGTACTCGTCCACGAGGACACCGGGCGGGAGGAGGCGCTGCACCTCACACGGGTCGTATCGCCAGTGCAGGAAGACGACGTCGGTCCATCGCTGCACCATCACGGGATGGTGCACTACGTCCGCGGTCATGCTGGGCAGCGGCAGGTCGGTCCGATCGTCGCGGCTGGCGCGCCGAGATGTACCGAACGCACAGCTCCATTGGGGAAGTGTCATGAGCGATCGCCAACCCTACGGTCACCCCCGACGTAGCCGTAATGGACGATGCGCCCTCAGGGGCGGTACGTCCACGCCACCCGGCCGGGCTTTCGCGAAGGCGCAACCAGGTTGGCCCATCGGCACAGCACCGGTCGTGTGTCGCGCGGATCGATGATGTCCTCCATCTCGAACACCTCGGCCGAGCGGAACGGGCTGCGGAAGTGATTCAGGCGCTGGCGGATCTTGTCGATCTCGGCGGCCAGCGCATCGCCCGCGAGGTCGGCGAGCTCGGCCCGGTAGGCAACCTCCAGGCCTCCCTCGATCGGCAGCGAACCCCAGTCGCCCGACGGCCATGCGAAGCGGAAGTGCGTCGCCCCCGGCTTGCGGTTGGCGGCACCGGCGACGCCGAACGCCTTGCGGATGACTACACAGCAGAACGGGCTCGTCGACTGGCCGAGCGCGGCGAGCGCAGTCGAACCGAGCCGGATCGTCGCATCCTCTTCGGACTGCTTGCCGATGAGGAAGCCGGGGCAGTCCTCCAGGTGAACCAGTGGGAGGTGGAACGTGGAGGCCAGGTCGATGAAGCGGGTCACCTTGCGAGAGGCATCGGCGGTCCACGCGCCGCCGAAGATGTACGGGTCCTCGGCAAAGAGCGCGACCGGCCAGCCGTCGAGACGGGCGAACCCGGTGATGATCGACTTCCCCCACCCCCGGCCCATCTCGAAGAACGATCCCGCGTCCACGACGGCCTCGATCACGGTGCGCATCTTGAACACCTTGCGCTGCTCGCGCGGCACGATCGATGCGAGCTTGTCGTCACGCCGGTTCGGGTCGTCGGTCGGAGTGATCCGCGGCGGTAGCTCGTTCACGTTGCTCGGTAGGTACGAGAGGAATCGGCGGGCCGCAGCGAACGCCTCCTCCTCGGTCTTCACCGCATCGTCGATCGCACCGTTCGATGTATGGATGCGGGCGTGGCCGAGCTCCTCCTTGGTCACCTCGCCGAGCGAAGCCTGGTCGACCAGCGCCGGCCCGGCGATCATCATCTGCGCGGTCTCGCTCACGATCACCGAGTAGTGACTGGTGGTGACGCGGGCAGCGCCGATGCCCGCGACCGATCCGAGCGCGAGTGCCACTGATGGCGCCACACCCAGGTGTTCGACCACGGTCTCCCAGCCGTTGATCGCAGGGATGAGTGTCCGACCCTTGATCTCGATCGACTTGACCGAACCCCCGCCTCCCATACCGTCGACGAGCCGGACATGCGGGAGCCCGAGCTCGATGGCGATGCGTTCGGCGAAGTCGCGCTTGGCCGGGATCGTCGCCTCGGCCGAACCACCTCGGACGGTGAAGTCGTCGCCGGACACGATCACCGGCCGGCCGTCGACCTCGGCCACGCCGGCCACGAGGTTCGCCGGGATGAACGAAGTGAGTTTGCCGTCGCAGTCGTAGGTGCCGACGCCCGAGGTGGCACCGATCTCTGAGAACGAGTCCGGGTCGCAGAACCGGTCGAAGCGCTCGCGGACGGTCAGCTTTCCCGCGGCGGTCTGGCGGGCCACTCGATCGGGGCCACCCATCTCCGCCGCAAGCATCTTGCGGTGCGCCAACTCGTCGATTTCGGGCTGCCAGACGTGGGTCATAGGGGGCAGTCTGGCCGGTCGTCCTCCAACAATCCCTGTCGCGGTGGGCCGGTCTCGTCACCGTCAGTCCATCGTGTCCCGCAACGCGACGATGATGAGGACGTGGGTCTCTCGCGGTCGACACTGTCCCCGTTGCTCGCGGTCGCCGTTGCCGGGCTTGCGCTCACACTGGCAACCGCGGTGCTCCCGGCCGCGGTGCTCCCGCCCGCGGTGCTCCCGGCCGCCCGTGCGACAACTGCCGGCGACCACATCGTGGTCATCGATCCCGGACACAACGGCGCCAACGGCACGCATGTCAAGGAGATCAATCGTCTCGTCGATGCGGGTGGCTTCCTCAAGGCATGCAACACGACTGGCACCACGAGCCTCTCGGGCGTGACCGAAGCGGCGTTCAACTGGTCCGTGGCCAGCAAGCTCGGCGCCATCCTCGTCGCCGACGGCTGGACGGTCGTCTACACCCGCCAGGACAACCGCGGCTGGGGCCCATGCGTGGATCAACGTGGCCTCACGGCGGCCAAGGTCGGGGCGGTAGCACTGCTCTCGATCCACGGCGATGGCGGCCCGTCATCCGGGCGCGGGTTCCACGTGATCTGGCCGGGACCGGTCGCCAACGACACGGTCTCGCCGTCGAAGTCGTCGCTGCGACTCGCAACGGCCGTCCGTGATGCCCTCGTCGAAAGCGGCGAATCGCCGTCCACGTACATCGGCCGAGGGGGGCTCGACCGGCGCACCGACCTCGGGACGCTGAACCGGTCATCGGTGCCGTCGACGATGATCGAAGCCGGCAACCTCCGCAACGTCGGCGACGACCGCGATCTCTCGACCGATACCGGTCAGCAGCGCATAGCCGCCGCCGTCGCGAAGGGATTCGAAGCCTGGGCGGGATCGACCGGCTGACATCGACCCGGGAACTGGAGCCTCAGTGGTCAGACGCTCTGCTCCGGCCTGAGCCGGCCTCCTGAGAGCGAAGGTCGGCACATGACTGACGCTCGGTTCGATTCTGCATCGCAGTGCACACGTCGAAATCGATCAGGCCGGCGCCAGGGATGCCGATCATCTCCATGTGACCTGTCCGTCGGATGAGGAGGACGAGGCGGTGCGCCTCGCTGCTCTCGCACGTCTCGCCATCCTCGACACCGAGCCCGAGGAGCGATTCGACCGGATCACCCGGCTCGCGTCGACTCTCCTCGGAGCGCCGATCGCGCTCGTCAGCCTCGTCGACGCGAAGCGACAGTGGTTCAAGTCTGCCGTCGGGCTCGATGTCGCTGAGACGCCACGCGAGTTCGCCTTCTGCGCTCACGCAATCGCCAGGGAGGGCTCCGACACGTTCGTGGTGAACGACGCGTCGGCGGATGCGAGGTTCGCCGACAACCCATTTGTGGTGGGCGAACCGAAGATCCGCTTCTATGCCGGGCAGGTCGTGCGCGATCCGGACGGTCATGCCGTCGGCACGTTGTGCGTCATCGATCGACGACCTCGCCAGCTCGACGAGACGCAGCGACTCGCCTTGCTCGATCTCGCCGCGATGGTCGAAATGGAGCTGGCCCGCGCCACGCAGGAGGAGCTCCTGGCGCGCCTCGGCGAGAGCGAACGCCACAAGTCGCTCATTTTCGACACCCTGGCCGAAGGACTTGTCGTCCAAGGCCCGGACGGAGGAATACAGAGCTGGAACCCCGCAGCCGAGCAGGTGCTCGGCCTCACGGCCGACGAGCTCAGCGGCCGCACGTCGACTGACCCACGTTGGCGGGCCGTGCATCCGGACGGTTCGCTGTGGCCCGGTGATACGCATCCGGCCATGCAGGCGCTCCGTGACGCGCTGCCGGTCAGCGGCGCCATCATGGGAGTCGACCGCCCACACAGCGGTCGGGTGTGGCTCCGGGTCAACGCACATCCGCTGCTCGGCACCGACGGGCGGCCAACCGGTGTGGTCACGGCCTTCTCCGACGTCACTGCAGAGCGCCTGGCGACACAGACGTCGTTCGCGCTCAGCGACCGCTTGCGTGCGGCGATCGAAACGTCGGGGATCGGCGCCGCACTCGCCGACTCGGCCGGGCAGATTTCGTATGTGAACGATGCTTTCGCGCGACTCGTGTCGGAGCCGGCGGACGCACTGCTCGGCCAGTCCATCACCGACATCTTCGACGGCGGCCCGGACCTTCTCGGCACCACGAAATCAGAAAAGGCGATGATCGCACTCGAGGCCACGCTGGTCGGCTCCGACGGCACGAGGCGCATCCGTGTCCATCGCTCCCGGCTGGATGCCTCGTCAGGCTCGGGCCTTCTGCTTCAGGTCGAGGACGTGACCGAGCAGCGTTCGCTCGAAACCGCGCTGGCCAAGAGCGAGGACAATGCGCGCTCGGCGTTGGATGCACTCGAGCAGGGCGTCGTGCTCGGCGACAGCACGGGCGCAGTCCAGCGCATCAATCCGGCCGCCCAACGGCTCCTGGGGTACACGGCCGACGAGCTCAGCGTGCTCTGGCGCAGCGGCGGGTGGGAGACCTACGACGAAAACGGCTCTCCGTTGGCCAACGAGGACCGCCCGATCTTCCGAGCCCGCACCACCGGCCTTCCCGTCTTCGGCGAGGTCGTCGGTTGGCGCCGGGCCGACGGGAAGCGCATCCTGCTTCGCGTGTCGTGCATTCCGGAGGCCGACCGCGACGGCAGCTTCGTGGTCGCGTTCTTCGATGTCACCGAGCAACGCCGCGCCCAACGCGAGATCGCCCGGTTCAGTCATCTCTTCCGCCACGCCAACGACATCATCACGGTGATCGACGCGACCGGTCGCGTGCTCTATGCAAGCCCGTCCAACGAGCGTGTCCTCGGGTACCCGAGGAACTACCGCCACCGCAACGGCATCCTCGACATCGTCCATCCCGACGACCGCACCGCGACCGTCCGCGAGCTCCGCGCCCTCACCGAGAACCGACGGGGTGACCAGCCCTTCAGCGTGCGGGTCCGCTCCTACAGCGGCGAGTGGCGCCATCTCGAATGCGTCGGGGTGAATCTCCTTGACGAGCCCGAGGTCGGCGGCATCGTGATCACATCACGCGACACCACCGAACGCGAACAGCTCACGCAGCAGCTCGCCCGACAGGCCGACCACGACGAGCTCACCGGTCTTCCCAACCGGCGATTCCTCCACAGTCACCTCGCAGAGGCCTTGTCGCGCGGCCGCAACGGTGGGCACCGGATCGGTCTGTGCTTCATCGACCTCGATCGCTTCAAGGCGGTCAACGACACCCATGGGCATGCCGCCGGCGACCGTCTCCTCGTCGACGTCGCGGGCCGCATCGCACGCCTGATCCGCCCGACCGACACTGCGGCGCGGGTTGGCGGCGACGAGTTCATCGTGGTCATCGATCCGCTCGACGATCTCGCCGAGGCCGAGCACCTCGCAGGGCGCATCCGCCGCGCCCTGGACGACCCGGCACCGTATGGGATCGACGTGGGCTTCGGGGCGAGCGTCGGCATCGCCGTGAGCACACCCGACGACACGACTTCCAGCTTGCTGAACCGTGCGGACACCTGCCTCTATGCCGCGAAGCACGGGCGGGTCCTGGAACCGGGCGCTGCCAACGAGCGATCTGCCGACGTGCGCTAGCGCGGTCAGGCGGTCAGGCGTTAGGCGGTCAGGAACCGAGCGACGCGTACGCCGCGCGCAAGATGGTGTGGGCGCGGTCGTCGCCGACGGTCCCTTCCCCCATACGGTTCATCACGTACGCCATCGTCATGCCCGCGTCGACGTCGTTGACCACCAGCGAGCCACCCCAGCCACCCCAGTAACAGACGCGAGGGTTCGGACTGATGGGGTTGCGGGGCGAGTTGAGCCCGTAGCCGACGCCGAACGTGACACCGATGCCGAGCACGAGATCGCGTCCCGCGGCCTGCACGTCGAAGATGCGATCGATCGTCGCCGGCGTCAGCAGGTCGACGCCACGAGCGGACCCTCCGGCCGAGACGACCGACTGCGCCAGTGCGACACTGCGAGCGTTGCCATGCCCGCCCGCAGCCGGGATCTCGGCACGTCGCCACGGGATCTCCCACGACTGCTCGGCGATCAGGCGGGGATTCGAGGCGCGGTAGGGGATCGATTCGCGTGAGGGGCCGTCGGGACCGTTCCCGGCTCCAAAGACCAGCGGCGGAGCCGGGATCACCGGCGCGACACGGTGGTCGTGCTCGGGCCCTGTGCCGATATGGAAGTCGGCGCCGAGCGGACCGGCGACCTCCTCGGCGAAGAACGTCCCGACACTGCGTCCGTCGACCCGCCGCACCACCTCGCCGACCAGGTTGCCCTGAGAGACGCCGTGATAGCCCGACTTCGTGCCTGGCTCCCACCAGGTGGCCTGCGCGGCCAGCATCGAGGTGACCTTGTCCCAGTCGTACAGGTCGGTGCCGTCGAGGCGCTGCTCCCAGCCCGGCAGCCCGGACGTGTGCGAAAGCAGATGGCGCACGAGGACGTTGCTCTTGCCCGCGGCACCGAACTCGGGCCAGTAGCGCTCGACCGGGGCATCGACGTCGACGAGGCCGCGGCTGGCCAGCACGAGCAGTGAGAGGCAGCTCATGGTCTTCGTCGTCGACCACACGTTGATGATCGTGTCTGACTCCCACGGGATTGCCTTCTCGACGTCCTGATGGCCACCCCACAGGTCGACCACCAGCTCGCCGTGCATCGTGATGGCCACCGACGCGCCGACGTCGCCGTTCGTCTCGAAGTTCGCGGCGAACGCGTCCTTCACCGCCCCAAACCCTGCGCCACAGCTACCGCTGATGTCGGCCATCGTGCCCCCTTTGTCGTTCGCAGAACGTACTGCGGCCGGCCCGGAGCAACCCACCCCGAGAAGGTTCGCTGAAACGTGGTCGATCACACCGGCGCGTAGCGGCTCGGCGCCCAGGCCAACCCCAGCCGCGATCGCAGCGTCCCGGGCTCGTAGGCCGTGCGGAACCCTGCCGACGCCTGCAGAAGGGGGACGAGGTCGTCGACGATCCCGTCGAGGTCGCGACCGATGACGCCGGGGCGCAGCCGGAACCCGTCGAGCCCGCGGGCGCTCCAGGCCACAAGCTGCTCGGCCAGCTCGGCCGCCGTGCCCATAAAGATCGCCGCGTCCGATCGGTCGACACGGCCGTCACGCGCGTCGAGCGCGTCCTTCCGCGCCGCCGCCTCCGTCCCGGTCGCGGCCAGATACACGACGAGATCGGCGAAGATCCGCAGCGGCTCACCCGTGCGTCCGACGAAGCGTTCGGCCTCTCGGACGTCGGCCACCCAGCGCTCCACGTCCTCTTCATCGCGCGGTGTCACGAACACGACGTCGGCCGACTTCGCGGCGAACCGGAACGGCACGGTCGAGTGCGCGAGCGCAGCGACGACCGGGTTGCCCTGCGGCGGGCGGGGCACGATCGAAGGTCCTTTGACGTTGAAGAATCGGCCCTCGAAGTCGATGTAGTGCAGCTTGTCGCGGTCGATGAAGCGGTTGGTGGCGGTGTCGCGGATGATGGCGTCGTCCTCCCAGCTGTCCCAGAGCCGGCGCACAACCTCGACCGCGTCGGCGGCTTCGTCGAACAGGTCCTGCACCACCCGCTGCAGCGCGGGATCGTCCTCGTCGGCGCGCTGGATTGTGCTGATCGAACGCAGCCCGACGAGCGCCGCGTCGTCGGCCTTGCCCGACACCTGCGGCCGCCAGCCGGCACGGCCCCGGCTCACGAAGTCGAGCGTCGAGAAGCCGGACGCAACATGGAACGGCTCGGTATGCGTGGTCGTAGCGGTCGGGATGAGGCCGATGTTCGTCGTGAGCGGCGCGATCCGCGAGGCGATCATCAGCGCGTCCAGGCGGCCGCGGACCTGGTCGGTGCGACCGTCCGGTCCGGAACGACGCGACGACTGCTGACCGAAGCCGTCCTCGATGGTGAGGAAGTCGAGCAACCCGCGCTCGGCCGTCTGCGCCAATGATGTCCAGTAGCCGGCGGTGAACAGCTCGGTCGGTCGAGCCGACGGGTCGCGCCATGCAGCCGGATGCCATCCCGCGCCGTCAAGGGCGACGGCGAGGTTGAACGAGCTCATGACCACATCGTCACCGGGCGGGGCTGCGACACACCGTCGACGATGATCTCGTCGACGCGCTCGTTGTAGAAGCTCACGAGTCCCTCGATCTTCGGGATCTCGGCGATTGCGGTCGGGTAGCCCCACACGATGTCTTCGGCAACCACGCCATCCACTTTGGCCGACCAGTAGACGGCCTCGCCCTTGTACGGGCAGCGCGTCCGGGTCGCCGACGGCGTCAGCAGATCGAACCGAACGTCGAGTTTCGGGATGTAGTAGCGAACGGGCAGGTTGGTCTCGAACAGCAGCCTGGGCCGGTGCGTATCGGCCACGACGACGCCGCCGACCTTCACCTGGACGTGACGCGACGAGTGGATCACGTCGATGCGCTTGTACGGGTCACGGGCGTGCACGAAGACCTCCTCGTCCTCCTCGAACCACTCGTCGACCCGGTTCCAGTAGAACGCGACGTACCCGGTGATGTCGGGGCAGGAGTCGATCACCGTCGGGTAGCCCCAGACCGCGTCGGTCGACGTGCGGTCGCCCGCCGCGATCGACCAGTACGACGCGTCGCCCTTGAACGGGCAGTGGGTCGTCGTCGCCGTGGCCACGAGCAGATCGAAGCGGACGTCCTTCTTCGGGAAGTAATAGACCGGCAGGTGCGCGGTCTCGAAGACGTAGAGCGCCTCGGTGGTATCGGCAATGACCTGGCCGGCGAAGCGGACGCGCAGGCGTCGGGCGCATGGTTCGGTGCGCACGGTGTGTGCGGCAACGCCCTGTCCTTCGGGTACTACCCGGACGTTCTCGAGATCGATGCTCATCGGTAGCTCCTAGGGGTTGGATTCGATGGTCGGTGCGGGTGCCGCGAACGGCTCGAACCGCCGGACTCCCTCGAAGCGCTCGAAGTCCGAATCGAACGAGCACACCGAGGCGTGATGTTCCAGAGCGAGTGCGGCAATGTGCGCATCGTTGACCAGGTTGGCGGCGGTGCCCGCGCTGCGTAGGAGCTGCCGGACGATCGAGGCGTGGCTCGGTGTCGGATGCACGATGACCGCACCGGGTTGCGACAACCAGTCGTCGATCACGTCGAAGGCTTCGTCGCTCGTCGCCGGAGAGCGCATGATCCGGGGATTCGTCGCGATGCGGGCGAACCCGAGCATGGCGACCCAACTGAACCCGACCGATCCCGCTCCGGCGAGGGTGGCGACCAACCAGTCGTTCGAGCGCGCGTGAAAGGAGGAATCGCGGTCGGTTGCGTAAAGGAGCACGTTGGTGTCCACGATTGCGGTCATTTCCGAAGCTCCAGCTTGCGGACGATCTCATCGTCCTCCAACTCAGCAGCGAGACGCGTTGCCCGATGGAGGTCGATTCCCGGTCGCGGTCCGCCGAGACTCAGCGTTCGGATCGGAGTAGCCGGCTGCGCTGGGCGAAACGCGTCCCGCACCGCCTGGTTGATCGCGTCCTTGAAGGTCAGGCCGCGCTCACGCATGGCCCGCTCGACCAGTTCCTTCACATCAGGGTCGAGCGTCACGGTGGTTCTCATATCTACATCATTGCATCAAACTGATGATGCAGCGATGACCGACGGACCGGACGCGAACGGGCCGTAGCTGCCGGCCGGTTTCAGCCCGAGGTGATCGCGCAGCATCGTCGTCTCGTACTCGCTGCGGAACACGCCGCGCTCTTGCAGCAGAGGCACGACCTGGTCGACGAAGTCGTCGAGCCCGCCGGGCGTGATGTGCGGGACGAAGATGAACCCGTCGGACGCGTCGTCCTGCACGCGTCGGTTGATCTCCTCGGCGATCTGCCCGGCGGTGCCGACGAACGAGTGCCGGGCCGTCGTCTCGGTGACGAGCTGGCGGATGCTGAGGTTCTTGGCCTCGGCCATGGCCCGCCACTGCTTGGCCGTGGCGACCGGATCGTCGAACTGGCGGGTGCGGCCCTGGATGATCGGCGGCGCGGTCACGTCGGGGTCGATGTCGGGCAGCGGACCGTCGGGATCGTATGCGGACAGATCTCTGTTCCAGAGCTGTTCGAGGAACAGGATCGCCGTACGCGGGCTCACCTGCTGTTGCTTGATCACCTGCGAGCGCTCCTGTGCCTCGGCCGCGGTGTCGCCGAGCACGACCGTCGCGGCGGGGATGATCTTGAGATCGCTGCGGTCGCGGCCGTAGGCACCGAGGCGGCGCTTGACGTCTTCGTAGAACGTTCGACCTGCGTCGTAGCCCGAGTGGCGGGTGAAGATGACGTCGGCGGTGCGGGCCGCGAGCTCCCGGCCGCCGTCGCTGTCGCCGGCCTGGATGATGACCGGATGGACCTGTGGGCTGCGGGGCACGTTGTAGTGGCCGCGGATGTGGAACTCGCCGCCGTCGTGGTCGAAGGCACCGGCGTCGGTGGAGGCGAGGAACTGTCCGGATGCGGGGTCGGCCACGAGGTCATCCGCGGCCCAGGACGTCCACAGCTCGCGGGCCACGTTGACGAACTCCTCGGCGCGGTCGTAGCGGTCCTCGAAGTCGAGGAAGCCGCCACGGCGGAAGTTC
>JAYUDQ010000079.1:0-2623 GCA_043739745.1 Acidimicrobiia bacterium
GTCGCTGGCGAGGAACAGTGCGCCGTTGGCGATCTCGATCGGCTCGCCGAAGCGCCCCATCGGGATGTGAACGAGCCGCCGGTTGCGCTTGTCGTCGTCGCTGAGGAACTTTGCCAGCAACGGGGTCATGATCGGCCCGGGGCACAGCGCGTTTGCCCGGATGCCCTGGCGGGCGTAGATGGTGGCGATCTCGCGCGTCATTGCCAGCACCGCACCCTTGGAAGCGGTGTATGCGATCTGCGGAGTGGCTGCACCCATATGGGCCACGAACGACGCGACGTTGACGATCGAGCCACCACCGCTGGCGAGCATCGCCGGGATCGCGTAGCGGCAACCGAGCAGCACCCCCTTGACGTTGATGTCCATCGTCAGTTGATACGTCTCGACCGAGGTGTTGGTCGGGCCGTCATCGTCGCTGAGCATCACGCCGGCATTGTTGTAGAGCACGTGCAGACCGCCGAACGTCTCGACCGCGTGGGCGACCGCGGCTTCGATCGATTGCTCGTCGGTGACATCGCAACGCACGTACGTGGCCTCGCCGCCGGCTGCGGCAATCGCTTCGACGGCTTCGTCGCCGTCGGTGATGTCGGCGATGACGATCTGCGCTCCCTCCTCGGCGAAGCGCTCGGCTCCGACGCGGCCGAGCCCCGACGAAGCACCCGTGATCAATGCCACCTTGCCACTCAACCGACCCACACGTGCCTCCGACCCTCTGTTCGAACGAGTGACCATTCTAGCGGGGGTTTCCTGGTCACCGAGTTCCAGGTGTCCTGAGGCCAGGCTCGCCGCGCCGTCGATCGACAACCCTCTCGGCACGGAACAGGGGGGCAAAGGCAACGCCGAGCAGCGGGTACGGGAAGACGACGAACATGGTTGCGGCGATGCCGAGATGGAGCAGCCAGGTCGCCGCGACCCACGCGGTGCGGATGCGTCCGCCGAGCAGGGCGACCGGGGCCACCAGCTCGATCAGCACGGTGGCAACGGCGACGGGAGCCAGTACCCAACCATTCTCAGCGAGAGGTCTGGCGAGTGGCGAGTAGCTGCCGCCCAGCAGTCCGATCCGTGCCGCAGAGTACGCGACGTGATTTCGCAGCGTGTCGCCGGTCATCCACTCCGAGCCACCGACGCGGAGTTTGGCGATACCCGCGAGGACATACGTCAGCACCGTCACAACAGCAGCGAGCCGCACTGGCCAGCCGTAGCGGGAGCTGATCGGCGGTTGTGCGGAACGCTTGCGCCGACCGGGTACCAGCGCGTCGGCGCTGCGCCCAAGACCGATGATGGCGACGTGAATCACCATCAGATTCTCGAAGTAGAGCAGCTGGCCCCACGAACTGCGATACGTGGTCACCACGAGCAGGAGCACGGCGAAGATCGGCCCGATCCATCGAAACCACAATCCGGTGACGAACGCGACGCCGCATCCCACGTTTGCGACTATCAGGACGGCGTACAACGGGTCGGGAAAGGGTCGGTCCAGCCATGACAGCACGCCCACCGGCTCGAACCGTGACGGCGATGCATCGGTGAGGGAGAGGAAGGCCGGATACCGCACGATGAGGTAGCCCACGACGACCAACCCGGTCAGGATGCGAAGGACGGCCAGCCGCTCGGCCGGGGCAGGCGCGAACATCCAGGTGTCCACTCGTCGGAGAACGCTCATCACGGTCCGGCCTCGCACTCCGCGTGCACGGTCCGTCCGCGGAGCGACTCGTCGCCGATCGTCCAGGCGACGATGTCGTGGCGTTCCTCGACGACTTCGATCCGGGTCACTGCTGATGACGTTCGCCGTGCGATCTCCTTGCAGAGTTCGTCGGCGCGGCCTGTGGCTACCGCCCGGGCAACTGCGCTCTCGGCGATGAGCGGATCATCGGTGTCGGCGATGGCTGACAGCGACAGGCGGTGCATCGTGCCCGCCGCGTCGTACCCAACGGCAGTATTGATGGTGGCCACCCTGCCCCGAGCGCTTGCGTACACCGGGTAGGTGGACAGGGGGAAGCTGTCGCGGTCCCGAACGGCCGGTAGAGCCACGGCCGCGATGACGCACACCACCACGAGCCTGCGGAACCAGCCGGGATCTTCGGCCATGCGCCCCAAGCTAGCCCGGTTGTTCCAGTAGGTCGAGTGGTGTCGACGGCTATCCCCGCTCCCAGTAGCGGCGGAGTTCCCAATCGGTGACCGTGTGATTGAATGCGCTCCACTCGCTCTTGGCCATCGTCAGGATGTGATGGTGGACGTCCTCGCCGAAGCACTCCTTGGCGATCGAGCTGTTCTCCCACAGATCGATCGCATCGGGCATGTTCCACGGGATGCGCGGGATCTCCGGGGCTTCGTAGCCGTTGCCGACGAACGGCGCGCCGAGTTCTAGTTCGTTGCGGATGCCGTACAGTCCGCCGGCCAATGTGCCGGCAAACGCGAAGTAGCTGTTGGCATCACTGCCGGGTATCCGGCACTCGACGCGGGTGCCCTTGCCGTGGCCGACGAGGCGATAGCCGAGCGTGCGGTTGTCGATACCCCAGCCGATACCGGTCGGCGCCCACGAACCCAACTGGAACCGCTTGTAGCTGTTGATCGTCGGCGCCCACAGCAGCGCGAACTCCTGTGAGGTGGCGATCAGCCCGGC
>JAYUDQ010000080.1:0-2620 GCA_043739745.1 Acidimicrobiia bacterium
GTGTCGCCCATCGCATCGACGACCTCGGGGATGAGCACCATCGTGGCGATCTCGCCGGTATGGCCGCCCGCTTCGTAGCCCTGGGCGACGATGATGTCGACACCGGCCGCCTTCTGCCGCTCCGCATGCTGACGGGCACCGACGAGCGCGGCGACGTGCACGTTGGCGTCGTGCGCTGCGTTGACGAGCTCCGGCGGCGGCGCGCCGAGTGCGTTCACGATGAGACGGATCGGACGCGACAGTGCGATGTCGACGAGCGGCTGCGCGCCCTTGTGCGACCAGGAGCCCTCGCCGGTGGGTGCGATCTCGCCCTCGGGCAGTGGCGGCACGTCGTAGCGGGCGAGCAGGTCGTTGAGGAACGCCTTGTGCTCGGCCGGGATCATGGCGGCGAGCTTGTCCTTCGACAGTCCGCCTTCCTCCCGGCCGGTGTACTTCTGCGGGATGATCACGTCGATCCCGTAACTCCGGTTCGGTCCGATCTCGCTCTCGATCCAGGCGCAGTCGATCTCGAGCTGTTCGGGCGTGTGTGCGGTGACGCCGAGCACGCCCATGCCACCGGCCTTGGTGACCGCGGCGATGACGTCGCGGCAGTGGCTGAACGCGAGGATCGGGAACTCGATGCCGAGCATGTCGCAGACCTGGGTTTGCATGCCGTCATGGTGGCGCGTGCGCCGGGGTGATGCGAACCGCATGTTTGCGCGACAATTCGATCCGTACTGTCACACCCCGCCGTTCCGTCCTCTGCGTGGCTTCCATGACCGCTCCCACCCTCGACACCGACGACACGCCGCTCCTCACGTGGGCGCAGTTCCTCGACCTCGACTACGAGACGCGGAACACGGATCTGGTCGACGGGAGGATGTACGTGAATTCGCCGGGACCGGTTCATGAGCATGTGCTGGGACGTTTGATCGTGCTGTTCGACCAGTGGGCGGGCGCGGCGGATGCCGGTGCCGCCACCGGCGAGGTGAGCACCCAGCAGCCGATCGGCATCACGGTGAATCGCGGCTACATGCCCGACCTCGCGTGGTGGCCCGAGTCGCAGTGCGCCGACAACGACGGCCTGCTGGCATTCGAAGGACTGCCGGGCATGGTGCTCGAGGTGCTCTCGCCGTCCACGCGGGCGTTCGACCTCGTTCGCAAGCGCAACGACTACGAGCGCATCGGGATCGCCGAGTTCTGGGTGATCGACCCCGTGACCCGCACGGCGATCCTCCATCGGCGATCCGGTCCGGGCTCCCCGGCGTATGACGAGGTCACGGAGATCGAAGCGGACGGCGACATCTCCTCGCCGTTGCTTCCCGGGTTCACGGCACCCATTGCGGCGCTGTTCCGCCGGCGTTGATCACCTGAACGGTTCCGTGTCCGCAGCGCAGCGTCCGAATTCCGCACGACCTTGACCGGACCGACTGCCAGACTCCCCGGCCGTGTCCACGACCACCCTCACCGCCGAAGGCACCCACCGCGACGCCTTCGAAGCCAACGACTGGCTGCTGCTCGCCGGCACGGGGCTGATCTGGGGCGCGTCGTTCCTGTTCATCGCCAAATGCCTCGACGCATTTGCGCCCGGTCTCGTCACGTTCGCCCGCATCAGCTTCGGCTGCATCGCGCTCGGCCTCGTCCCCGCGGCCCGGACCGCCGTCCCGAGGTCGGCGTGGCCCCGCATCGTCGCAGTGAGCGTCACGTGGCTGGCCTTCCCCATGACGCTGTTCCCGATCGCGCAGCAGCACATCTCCTCAAGCCTTGCCGGCATGCTGAACGGCGCCATCCCGATCTTCGCAGCGATCGTCGCCTCGCGCTGCTGCGCCGGTTGCCCGGCCCATGGCAGCTGGCCGGCCTCGCCGTCGGCCTCGTCGGGATCGTACTGATCGGCATCCCCAACATCGGCGAGAGCAGCTCCAGCGCATTTGGGGTGACGCTGATCATCGTCGCCGTGGCCAGCTACGGGGTCGCCGTCAACCTCTGCGTGCCGCTCACGCAGCAGTATGGCGCCGTCCCGGTGTTCTGGCGCTGCCAGCTGGTCTCCGTCGTGCTCACGGCACCGCTGGGGCTGTTCGGCTTCACGAAGAGCCGCTGGAGCGGCGGCTCGTTCCTTGCGTTACTCGTGCTGGGCGTGTTCGGCACCGGCCTCGCCTTCGTGATGATGACGTCGCTCGCAGCGCGCGTGGGGTCGACACGGGCGTCGGTTCTGACGTACGCAGAGGCGGTTGTGGCGCTCGGGCTCGGTGTACTGATCCGGCACGATCGGGTGCGGGGGCTCGAGATCGCCGGCTGCGCCGTCATCCTCTGGGGCGCCTGGCTCGCCGGACGGGCCGACCGACCGGCGAGCTGACATGGTCGGGTGTCGGGTGTCGGGGGTCGGGTGTCGGAATGCACGCGCCCGGCGGTAGCCTGCTGGCGTGGAAACGGAGCACGGCGTCGATGCAGCAGCGGCGTATGCGCTGCACCCGAACGTCGCCGTCCGGCCCGAGCCCTTCGGTGCGCTCGTCTACCACTACGGCAACCGCAAGCTCGTGTTCCTGAAGTCACCCCGGATGGTCGCCGTCGTGCGCGCCCTCGACGCGGCAGCCAGCGTGAACGAGGCAATGCGTACGGCCGGGGTCCCCGAGAAATCCGGGGC